>DCTS01000083.1 GCA_002329645.1 Lachnoclostridium sp. UBA1434
GGCGTTACGCCAAACTCTTTTGAAAATGCTCTCGTAAATCCCTCGTGAGAATCGAACACGAAGTCGAGTGCCACATCTATGACCTTGACCTTTTCATCCCTCAGCTTCAAAGCAGCGCGAGTAAGCCTGAGTGTACGGATGTATTCAAAAGGAGATTTTCCGACAAGCTCCTTAAAAAGCCTTGCGCAATGAAAAGGGGAGTAACCTGCACTTTTAGATAAATCACGCAAGGTAATAGGCCTTTGGATGTTCTGCTCAATATAGTTCTGCATTCTTTGTACAGCTTCAATATTCTCTAATCTTTCCATCTGCTCATCCCCTTCGTATAAGTAACCATGCTTGGTGAATAGGCTATAGGCTCCATTCATATTGACAATTATTAGTATAAATTAATCTAATTTTAGTGTCGTATGTACAAAGCTCATAGCCATTCTGTAATAGCTGTTATATTTCTTTAATATTGTCTGTTCAATTTTTTCTTCTTTTATATCTTGTTTCTTTACCCGGGGAAACACAGAGCCATAAGCCGGACTTAAAAATCCAACTTATGGGGACAGCTATTTGGCAAATATATTAGTATTCTCTACATACAAAGCAGCTCAATGATAGTTTTTAGTGAGTTACGGGCATCCATATACGCATATGTGCCGTCTTTTGGCTCTGCAGGCCAGTGACCGATCTGCATTAATGGCATTTCGCTGACTTCAAATTCTTTAATGGCATCATCAACATTGTCGGTTACAAATGCCAGGTGATGAAGGCCTTCACCATTTTGATCAAGACAATCTTTCCAAACCGATGGTTCATCTCCATATGGAGAAATTAACTCGATTTGTACATTGGATAAATTGAATAATGCCTGCTTTATCAAGCCATAGCACGGCTTTCCCATATATGTGGCGCCTGTCACCTCATATCTTTCGATGGTGAATATTTCGCTCTTAATTCCCGTAAATTTCTCCCATTCCTTTGTTGCTTTTTCAATGTCTGAAACCAATATGCCTATTTGAGTAACTTTTTTCTTATAAACCATATTTTCACCCTTCTGTTATTATTTGTATTTCCATCTTATCTCTCGCTAATATGCATTAACATACTATAATTATATATTAAAAATAGTATATAGCAAATTATGTTTATAATTTCGGTATACTTTATGCTTGTTGCGCATTTGGATTGTAAATATAGCTAAAGGTAGTCTTTTCATGGTGTACATCGTTACTGGTAAATCTTAGTTTTGTTTTTTTACTGGATATGCTAAAATAATACTTATTGTAAATAATGTGCATGCATTGGGTCTCCGACAAGTATACGGAAAAGCGCAGCAATGGAACAATTAAAGCAGGCACAATTTTAGCGGTCTTGGGCTTGATAATAAGCAAATGGCTTTCAATAAGATTTCCAAATTAATGAAGCCAAATGCAAGATTTATGGGGGATTAAAAATGAATAAATTAACAGAACTATGTATTGGTATCATATTAGTCATTTCATCAATAATTCTGACAGGCTGCTCTAAATCCGCAGATAACATTGTTACAACTAATAATAATCAGGATCCTGAGCCTGTCAGTGCCGAATCGACTCCTCAGGCAGTGCCTGCCAAGGCTGAATCGGCTCCTCAGGCAGTACCTACTACTGCTCCAACTCCTCAGGCAGCGCCTACTACTGCTCCGACTCCTATGATTACACAGGCGCCTCCTGATAAGCATAATTCAGAGGCATCTGCTCCATCAATTGCAGCCATTTCTGATGCTTATATGGAGAAAATTATTATCACCGAGGCTTGTCCTGAAGCTATATGTGAGAAAAGATCGGATGTTACCTACGGTACGGTCGTACATGAAACCTATGATTCAAAAACTACCGGGCTGACCAGAGGAGTTAACATTGTACTTCCTCCAAACTATGATGAATCTAAGAAGTACCCGGTTATGTATCTGTTACATGGTATCTTTGGCGACGAATATTCTTTTACTAACGATAGCAGCAATAAAATAACCGAGATAAGCGGCAATCTTGCAGCTGAAGGCAAAGCAAAGGAAATGATAATCGTTATGCCGAATATGTTTGCTGCATCAGACAAGAATCAACAGCCTGGTTTTAATGCGGAAGGTATTGCTCCATATGACAACTTCATTAACGATCTGGTGAATGATTTGATGCCTTTCATGGAAGAGAATTATTCTGTTCTTACCGGAAGAGAGAATCAGGCAATAGCCGGTTTCTCCATGGGAGGCAGAGAAGCTTTGTACATAGGCTTCACAAGACCTGATCTCTTCGGTTATATACTTGCAATTGCACCGGCACCCGGTCTTACCCCCGGAAGGGATTGGGCTATGACACATCCCGGCCAAATGCAGGAGGATGATCTTAAAATCAAAAGCATTGAGGACACCCCATATCTCATTATGGTTTGCTGCGGAACAAATGACAGTGTAGTCGGAGCTTTTCCAAAAGGCTACCATGATATTATGGAACGGAATGAAGTGAATCATATATGGTATGAAGTACCGGGAGCTGATCACAATTCTTATGCTATTCGCAGTGGTTTATATAATTTCATTGCTTCAATATATAAGGCAGAGGAATAGGGTTAGCTAGATGTTAAGGATATTATGATATTTTCTTTAGATGGACCTACTGGTTTCGGAGACATGATCAAATGCATTGGTTATAAGTCATACATATTGTATAATATTACCATGCGGTGTAATATATAGGGGAGATTACTCGTGAAAAAGATCTATTTGATTATTATCATTTTTGCACCCTTATTAATGGGTTATTTACATAATTTTTTTACATAGAAAGAGAAAACTAAAAATACAGCAATTGGGATCATTTCAGATAAATTAAACCACCCCCAACAACTCCTCAATTCTATCAAGCTCATAATCCGCCCTGCCAAAGCCTTTTGCGGCTCCGACGGCAGCAGCCAGGCAACCTGCTTCTTTTGCTGCGATAATACCGCTTTCTGCATCCTCCACAACGATGCAGTTCCTTGGATGAACATTAAGCGCTTCTGCTGCCAGTATAAAAACCTCCGGGTCCGGCTTAGAATTATGAATGCAGTTGCCATCCACTATGGCGTCGAACCAGTCCGATATTCCTATTATATCTAATATAGCAGTTGCATTTTTACTTGATGAGCCTACGGCTAATTTGATTTTCCTGTTCCTTAACTCCCTTATTACATAAGGAATATTCGGCAATAAATCCTTCCTGGTTAATGTAGAAAGCAAATCAACATATCGTTTGTTCTTGGCATCAGCAAAGGATGCTTTCTCTTCACCGGACAATTCCCTGTTACCATATTTAAGTATAATATCTACACTCTCCATACGGCTGACTCCCCGGAGCATATCATTTATATCCTCTGAAAACGGGATGTCCCATTCCTTACAGGTCTCAGCCCAGGCAAGGCAATGCAGCTTATCCGTCGAAACGATCACGCCGTCCAAATCAAAAATAACACCATTTATCATAAACTCGTACTTCTCCTTTGTAAAAACCATAATTAAGCCCTTAATCTATAAAAAGACTTTGATCTATAAAACAAGCCCTTAATCTAAAATAAGCCCTTAATGTATAAAATAAGCCTTTAAGCCTTTAATCTATCGAAAACCGCGTAATACCGGCTTCAGGGTCATAGCTTCCCCTGATATATTCACCGTTCACATTAATGGCATCCTTTTCTCCGATTATCTCTATGGAGAATGCCGTCTTCATTCCCTTAACCAGAATATCGTTGCCATCAGTCGTTGCGGNNATTTACATAGTCATACCAGCGACAATAACCATTGCCCGGATAAATCCGAAGGGTCAGGTTCTTATATGACCCAGTATCATTCCCTATAGATCCTCCGAACTCAAATTTATCGTTCAAATTCATAGGCAGAATCGTACCCTCTCTGACAAACACCGGTATTTTATCAATTGGGCATTCGATTGTATATTCACCACCCTGGTATTTTTTATTATCAAACAGCCCGTACCAAGTACCTTCCGGCAAATACACCTCCGCCTTTTTTCTGCTCACATCGGTAACGGGAGCTACAAGCAGGCTGTCTCCAAGCAAGTACTGATAAAGATACTTATCATTAAGGTCCAGCTCCGGGCAGGAGTATGCCATACTTCTCATTAAAGGCTCCCCGGTAATGCTTGAGTACCTGGCAAAGCTGTAGATATACGGGAGAAGGTTCATTCTTACATTGGCATAATAGCGATAGGTCTTAAGGCAATCGTCATTTCCTTTTCTCTCTGCCATATTCCAGGGGGTACGTGCCTGACTCGGCACAGGATCACCGCTCGTCTCCGAATGTACCTGCATGATGGGAGAAAATGCGGCTTGTGCTACAGCTCGCTGATATAGTTCGCTGCTGGGGACATCCCCGCTGAAGCCGGCTATATCCCAAGCTATAAAAGGTATCCCCGACATGGAAGCGCTCAATGTTGCCGTAAGCGCTTCTTTAAAAGCCTGCTCGGTTGAAGATTGATCCCCTACCCAACAGGCGGGATGCTGCTGCATGGAAGAGCCTCCCGCCCTGCTGAAGGTGATCGCATCCTTCACATAGCTTCTGGCATAATCAAAATATGCCTGCGCATAAAGGTCCGGATAAGCATTGCGAAGCTCGTCTCCTTTTGTTCCGTCCGATGCTGCAACATCCCTTCCCCACACAAATTCTCCGCCGTCGGTCTTAAAGCCGTCTATGCCCAGTTCCTCAAGCAGGTATTGCCGTTTTGACAAAAACCACCCTGTTGCTTCTTCACTTGTAAAATCCACGAGCAAACTGTTGCCGAACCATGTACCATCCGGCAAACGATAGGGACTACCGTCTTTATTCTTAAGTACATAACCCTGACGGATTGCATAATCCTGATCCCTCATGGATTGAATGGTGGCGGAAGACGAATGCTTTAGCACCGGTATCTGCCAGAGCAGCACCCTGATACCGTTCTCATGAAGCTGATCTACCATGGCTTTGGGGTCCGGCCAGCGTCCGCCGAATTTAAAATCCGACAGAGCCGGTTTGTAATCTCCGCCCTGAGGTGTGTATTCCGAATCATTGAATGTATAAAAGGTCTCTTCGTCGCTCCAGGCCTCAATGACAATTACAGATGTGGGAATATCATACTCAATCGTTTTGTTCAGCTGTTCAAGAACCTCCGACTGCTTATTCCATTCGTTTGCCGATATCCATGGCCCGAACGCCCACACCGGCGGAAGAACCGGCTTCCCGGCTATGTTCGTATACCCGTCAGCAATACCGGCGTTATTGCCGAATAAGAAATAAGAATCCACACCCTTGCCGTTCCTGGTGTTCACCTCCACGGAGCAGATGTTTTTCTTGACGGTGTCAATCTCAAATTTCGAATAATAAGTTGAATCTACAAAGAAGCCGTATTTATCGGGAACAAAGTAATAAGGAACCGGCGTATAGGTCTTGTCCATCTGATCCTTGTACCAGTTCACACAATAGGTATGAACGGTTTTGTTCCTCTGGTTTAATGCGTCATATTTCATGCCGAAGCCATAAAACTTATCCTCCGGGGGAGCGGATATATTGTAACGGATGCCTCTCACATCCGCCCCGTCAGTCAGCAGTTCAAGCCCTTCCTCTGTTATGTCAACCAACAGCTTATTATTTACTGTATCGGTAATGCTTAATGAAAATGGTTTCCCGGTAACTTTCATTTCAAGAGCTTCAGTGCTGAAAAGGTAATAACCCTCTTCCTCACGGCAGGACAAGGGCAGGACCGTTTCATTCCCGTCAATATCGCCCTTGGGTTCTATCCCTTTGGGTTCTATCCCTTTGGGTTCTTTCCCTCTGGGTTCTGTATCATGGGGTTCTTTCTCACTGGGTTCTGTATCATTGGATTCTATCCCCTTGGGTTCTATCCTGAGCTTTAACGTTTTCTTATCAAGCAATGACAATGATATGGCAGGCGTCAGGGAGTCGGTCCTTGCCATTATAAGGATAGTATTATCCTGTACCCCTGCTTCTAAAATATCCTTAATTGGTTCCCACTTGTATACCGTGAACTCATAGCTTTCTGTAGCCTTCTGAGGCTTATCCCGCTCTCCTGAAAGAATTCTGTATTCAATCTTATCCCCCCGGACAAAGGGCCCCAATTTTGCCTGATACTGCCTTCTCATCACTCCGGAAGCCTTGCGATTGGCTACATGCTTGCAGGCAATCGCTTCCATCTCTGCTCCGTTCAGCTTCCATTCGATCCACAGGTCCGTTTTACCGGTATTCTCACCCACTGCCAGATTTATCTCGACGATATCCCCCTCCTGCGGATCTTTCGGCATCCGGTCCCACCATATCTCAGGCACTTCCTTTGAGCCGTACAAGCTGTCCCAGCCATAGGGGTCATGTATTAATTCGTTCTGAGAGAAGGCTGTTAAGATAACCTCCTCACCTTCGTTAACAAAGGAGTCCTCCACATCAAACGAATTATTTTCAGTATTTGCATGTTTGTCACAGCAAAGTAACACCATGCACGCAATAACGGCAATACACAAAAGAACCCGATGCTTTCCCACTGTAAGCCTCCCTTTCTCTCATCCGGCAAGATTGCCTTTCATCCGGCAAGATTATTTCTCATCCGGCAAGATTATTTCTCATCCAGCAAGATTATTTCTCATCCGGCAAGATTTTTTCATCCGATAAGAATGCCTTTCATCCGGCAAGATTGATTATTCTCCTGTAATGCCGGTTTTCTCAATACTTTCAACAAACTGCTTCTGCAGTATCAGATAGAGAATGATTAGCGGAAGTATTGTCAGGAGCGTTCCTGCCAGCCGGATTGATTCATTCAAGGCGCCTCCCGTACTGACCGCAGCCGATGAATACAGCTTGTTAAAGCGGTCGACAAATTGCTGCAGGTGCATCGGCAGGGTGGTTACTGCGCCTGTGGAGTACTGAGGTATCTGGGTTGTATCGTTCCAGATCCATATGAAGGAAAAGAGGAAGCAAACCACAATAGCAGGCTTTGCCATGGGAAGGGCAATTTTAATAAATACTTTAAATCTTCCGGCGCCGTCAATTCTTGCGGCCTCATCAAGGGCCCTGGGGTAAGTGGAGAAGAAGTTATAATAAACAAGTAAAAATATCGAACTTTTGATACCCTGGCCAAGTATGGATATCAAATAGACGGGCCAGATCGTTCCTATCATTTTATAGGAATTGAACAATAGGAACCTGGGTATCATGGTAACCTGGGCAGGGATTAGGAATATCAATACCGACAAGGCAATCCAAAGCTTCTTAAAGGGTACCGGAAAACGCCCAAGCCCATAACCTGCGCAGGAAAGTACCATGGTCTGCAGCATTGCCGGAAGCACCGTAACAATCAGCGAATCCCTGATACCGTTCCATACCTCCAGGGTTCTTGCCGCTTTTATAAAGCTTTCCAGGGACAGGTGGGTAGGAATCCATGTAACGGTTGAATCAACCAGATCCTTGGAGTCCATAAAGCTTGTGGATATCATATATATCAACGGGTAGATGAACACAAATCCCAGGCCGGCCAGGATGACATAGGTTAATATTCTTGACAGAATACTGCTTTTGCCTATCCTGCCGACAAAGAAATTATGAAACAGCTTATTTACCGCTTTGAATTCCAGCTTGGTTTCTTTGTCTTTCATTTCTCGTCCTCCTTATCTCCTTCCAGTCCGTAAATATTAAAAATACGATAATAATCATAATCAGCAGGCATAGCCCGTAAATCCATGACATTGCGGCGGCATAGCTGTAAGGCCGCGCGATATCCCGGATGGAATTGACTATTTTTATATTCGTAGCGTCATCCGCGAATGTCCCCATTTCAACGATTGTATAGATAGAGTTAAGCATAATAATCGGACGGATATAGGGCAGGGTGATCTTCCAGAACATCTCCCATGCGGTAGCGCCGTCAATGGATGCCGCTTCGTACATATTCTGATCAATCTTCTGCAGGGCGGCGAGGAAAATAATCATCTGGACACCGGTAAACCACAATATTCTTACAAAGCTGCCAAGGAAGGTAAGCAGCATGTTTGCCCAGAAATTATTGAGTTCCTGCAGTATATCGGTAACGCCGAATATATTGAAATTAATATTCATCGCAGAGGTTTCCGTTAACAGTTCAGTCATAACCGGCCCGCTCATTATGATCACTGGGATGAAAAAGATCATGCGAAATATCGTCCTGCCGCGGAATTTTCTGTTCAGTAATACCGCTATGATTAAGGCAAATACAACCACCAGCGGAGTTCCGATCACCACAGATATTAATGACAGCAGCAGCTTGGTGGGAAACTCCGCGTCAACGAACAGGGCTTGGCGAAAATATTCCAGGCCTATCGGTTCAAGCTCGATGACACCCGGTTTGATAGCCACCTGATTAAAGCTGATTAATATAGAATAAATCAGAGGATAACAGGTAATAGCAAAGAATCCTATAATCCACGGCAGCAGAAACAATAAACCTGCAATAGCGTCACGCCTGCGGTTTGTCATTTTGAATTTTGATTTCTTAAGCTTTACTGCTTCATTTTGCGATTTACTCATGCTTAACTTACCCCCTAACCCTTTCACCAGGCCACTTCAAACCATCCCGGCCGGACTGTTATTTCTCCGTCCGCCTGCTCTGTCGAAGTATAATTTACATAGACCTTTGCTCCGTTATCGTAAGTGACACGGATAAATCCATCCTTCAAAGCTGTATGTTCTATGATTGAGTGACCGTATACCTTATCAAGGGCACTTGAAATCGTATTATAGGTCTCCTCGATATATCCTTCCCAGTCCTCATAATTTGTGGAAATATAGTCTTCCTCCGTGGTCTTATACAAGTCAAGGCTTGGGCAATAGGTTAATGTAAAGGAAGGAGCAACTCCGTATTCAATATGTCTTAACAAACGTTCCCGTGAATATGATCCGGTATTTAAGGATGCTCCGTACATGTTAACGCTTCCGCTTAATACGATCTGTAAAAACGGTACGGTATCCGTCTCATACAGGAACTGCCCGCTTGCCAGGGGAGTATTGTAGAATTCGGAAACATAATTCCAAAGATACTCATTCGGCCGGTACAGGGGAATTCTTTGGCTGCCGGCAAGGCCCTCCACCAGGTTAATTATTGCAGTCAGATTCTCATCCCTGGTTTTTTCCCTGCCGGATGTAAAATCACCATAAAGGCGATAGGACAGCTCATCAAGAGCATATCCGGATAAATACTCCATATCACCGAATACCTTTGCAGCATTAATCCGCTTTGCCACCTCACTAAACCTGTAAAAATATGTGGTATCGTACATAAGAGCCCTGTTGTTTCTGGATATTTCTATCGTCATATTTGACAGATTATTGGCTGCTTCGGTCCTCTTGTTAATCTGGTCCTTATTCGCGCTTACAGGGTTAAGATATAAGTAAAACCTGTTGCCAAGCCCGTTTATCTGCTTGATTAAGGACTCCAGCTCGGTTTTGTTTCCCAGTTGCCTTAGAAGCTTAGCACCCGCCTCATTATTCTTTGTATAGCTTTTATAGACATAGGATATATTCGTTATGCCCTTATCGTTTAATAGTCCGGCAATATACGAAAAATCCCCGATGTCGGTAAATACCCTGAGTGACTTTCCAATGAACTCCTTATGCAGGCCCGCTCCGATAAGCTCCAGCTTGATGGGCATATCGGAGCTGCTATTGATTTTTTGCAGGACACCCTTCTCCTGCAAAATACTCCGGTATAATCTTGCCATTCCGTCATAGTGAGCCTGTTCCCCATCGGTAATGTATAAAGAAACCTCAGGGGATATCTTATTGAGATGAGCCTGCGGGATAATAGCTCCCGCTCCCTTTTTACGATTTATGCTCTGGTTGTATTTCTGGCGGAACTCAAACCTTGCAGCAACCCTGTTATAAGGATTGTTTGATAAGGCAGGCGTGGCCGTAATCGTGGCATATTCCGCCCCGTTCTCTATTACTGCAAATATTCCGTTCTGCTTAACCCCGTGGACAATACCGTAGACCGGCATAAGCACCTGGGGTTCTTCAACAACATAATCATTCGGCCTGTATGCCTGTAAGTCGGAGGGCTGTGCAAGGGATTCTATACCCAGATCCTTGCCGTATACTCTTGCGGCATAAGTCGAAGCGTATTGCTTCGGCTGCTGAAAACGGATCAAGGCTCCCGAGCCGTCCGGTATCAGCATGTAGCCATCCACCGTATCGCTGTAGGAGGCACCAAGGTAAGGGAAGAATGTAATTGATTTCAATTTAAACGTGCTGTTGTTTTTACCTTCCTCTATGCTCTCTTCATCTATACGGAAGGTAAGCTTGTTATTTGTCAGTGATACGGAGACAGTAAAGGAAATACCCAATTCCGTATAGTCAACATGACACTCATAGCCGTTATCGTTCATTATATAGTCGGTAACCGCGTTCTCCGTCAGACCATAGCGTCCTTCCGTGCCCGCTTCATCATAGCATTCAATCGCAGCTATGGAATTGGCGAAATTATTCCAGGATTTATTCAACCCCTCTGCTTCCGATAAATCCACTCCGCCCCATATGTAGCCCGTATTCTTATTGCGTATTCGCAGAGTATTCCACTCTTTATTAAGCCAAAGCTCCGCCCGGTCCGTCTCAAGAACCATATTAAAGCCCGTCAGATCAAACCGGCTTTCCACAGCATCTTCTGTAAACGGGTGAACCTGACGGTTTGATACGGCTTCCATCATGTCGGATACCAGGGGCTTTGTATTTGTAACCGCAGCTTCTTCCTCATTCTGTGCGCTCACTGATTTCATATAAAAAGCAAAACCTAAAAGTAGGACCAGTGATGCAGCAATTATTATTCTTTTACCTGAAAGCACGGTATTTCACCTCCTCGAACAATTCCGAGACAAAGCCCAGCAGTTCCTTCCAGAGAATATAAAGTATAATGCATGCCAAAACCGCTATTATCATAAAGCCTATTGTCAGCAATAGAATTGCTATTGTCTTTTTCGGCGTGTAACAATGGGTCTCCTTCACGGAAAGGAAGATAAGTATCAAAGTATAGCCAATAATCAGGAATAGACTGAACCGGTATATGAACTCCTCCTTCGTAGTAAGGACATGGGACGCCACCGTTAATACGGGCAGGAACAGGATAAAGGCCGAAAATGCGTATCCGACGGATACGTATACATTTTTTATGGTCCCTTCTCCGTCATTGATCGAGCTTATCAGATAGCTTCCTATCACGAATAAAGCCACCGGCAGGACTGCCATTACGGATATAACGAACGGATTCTGCCAATAGCCTATCCCTCCGCCGAAAACAAAGGATGTAAATCCGCGGTAAAGCATATAGACGAGATAAGCCGTGATGTACAGAATACTTGCGCCCATAACGCTGCCGCGCTTTCCCGTTTTTATATAATAAACGCAATCTATCGGATGCCTGATCATATATAAGGTGTCGGCAAACAGCTCCTTAAGGATACGGTGCTTTATCTTTTGTCCGTCCCACCATGTACGTAAATTGCGCAGGTAATCTACTTTTCTTCTGATGAGCCATAAAGCAAAGAAAAATATGCTTAGCAGCAGTATAACAACCAGTATTTTATCCATATTGCCGCGAAGCCACGCTGCCCTGATCTCCATATAGCACTCGGAATACCGCTCCTGATCATACATCAGCTTATAATGCTCCGCCGCAATCTTATACTCCCCCAGCTGGAACATGGCATCTGCATAGCCGTTATGTGCCATATATGCGGACGGGTTCATTTTCAGAATCTCAGTCCAGCCCTCAAGGCTTTTCTCATAATAGCCCTGATTATAATCATCTATTGCCTTATGCATGATTTTGGTGTAGTTCGTAGGGTAATATGCCTGGATTAATGCTCTTTCCTTATCAAGAATATATATGTTATAGTCATCATCGACTTCGATTGCGCTGACTACCGTCGTAAGGCCGTTACGGTCACTTGAAACCGCACGCCCCCCGAACAGAAGCAATAATACCCCCGCATCGTCAAATTCCTCTATGGAGCCGGTATCGGTTACCGCGTAGATATTGCCGTTCCCTGTTACCGCAACATCCACATAATTCTTCTCTCCCCATAAACGGCCGGCTCTTTGCAAAACATTGACTCCGGCAAGATTTAGCTTCTTTATGGAATCCCTTCTGTCATTCTGTGTTACTGAATAAATAAGATTAATATGCGATACGTCAAGGGAAACAATATTCGGCGGTGTTCGAAAGAACAGCTTCGCCTTCTGCTCATCGGTGTAAAATATCTTCTGGAACCATTCGATAATACTTAACGAGCTTGTCCTGTTGGCACCGAAAAAGCCATGAAAAACCCCGTTTTCACTGAACTGAATTATACCCTCATGGGTTCCCTCGCTGATAACATAAATATTGTTATAGGAATCAACATCCACCTTCTTAGGTTTATAAGGACTTGCCCCGTAATTAATATCCTGCGGACGTCCGATGCGCTGCTTTACCTCTCCCTCAGGTGACATAACAACAACCTCGGCAGCCTGATAATCAGCCACATATATCCTTCCGTCCCTGCCGACGGCTACTCCGGTGGGGTACTTAAGTTCCCCGGCCCCAATTATTTCAACCTTTCCGCTTGCCAAATCATACTTTACTATCCTGCCGTTGCCGCTGTCGGCAATATAGAGGACACTGCCGGCATAGTACAGATCCTCCGGAGCGCTCATACCGATTTCATTCAGATATATGCCGCCCGGCATATAGGCATCCTGCGTTCGCAAATAACCGTTTGAATCCACAGCCAGGGTATAGGTATACGCCGTACTCTCAATCGCCCCGGCCCGTTTTAAACCGGTGTTCATTTCGGTTACCGTCGCAAGCAATAGTATTACGGCAAGGGTTATTCTTTTCTTTCTTACTCCATTCAAAGCTGCCACCTCAATCCTTTATGCATGTTTATTTCATACCTGAATGGGACATTGTGTTCATTACCCTTGATTGCAGGATTACAAACAATATCAGGTTCGGAATAAACATGATTAATGCCGCTGCTGCCTGAATTCCCAATCCGGCTACCGTGTTCCCCGTCATCTGGCCGACCATGCCGTTGGCATTGCCGGAATTGGCAGTTAAAGTGGTCATGTAAAAGGAAAAGCTTTTCAAAGCTTCATTATTGATGTAGTAATATGATGCCTCCAGACTGTTCCAGCTGGATTGGAAGGCTAGTATGGCAACGGTTGCAAGCGCCGGCGTGATGTTCGGTATAATTACTTTTCTGAGTATGTAATAATCGCTTGCGCCGTCAATCCTCGCGGCTTCCACAACAGAATCCGGAAAGTCGTCGATAAACTGCTTTACCAGGTATAAGCCTACCGGGAGCGCAAGTAAAGGTATCACATGCACTAAAAAGTTATCTATCAGGCCCATTTTGTATATGATAATATATCTTGGGATTGCCACCGCGACCGGGACAAACATCAGCGCGGCCTCATTAATTCCAAACAGGGCGTTTTTCAGGCGGTATTTTCTTTTTGACATGCAGTAAGCAGCCATTACCGTAATCGCCAGTGTAAAGGCCACAACAAGCAGGGTTGATATAAGACTGTTGAACAGATAACGGCTCATGGGAATTGCCTTGTTCGCCGAGGTCGCTATCAGATTCCTGAAATTCTGCAGGGTCGGGCGTGTCGTAATGAACTTCGGCGGATATACCAGCAGCTCATCAAGGGGTTTGAACGCATTAAAGAATATGAATATAATCGGCAGCGCCGTTATAAACACAACCGGCAGCAGGTATATGTAAAACTTAATCTGTGACCTGTCAAAACGCCTCGGGTTAATCCCGATAATCCTGATTTTGTTACGATTACGCCTTCTCATAGTCAGCACCCCTTCTCAGTCTTTATCCATAAACAGTTTTTTCGCTATCTGTGATATCACCCATACCAAAATCAATACAAGTACGGATATCGCCGCGCCATAGCCCATCTCATACCTTACAAACGCATATTCTTCCGCATGGGTTACCAGAAGCTGCCCTGCATATCCCGGCGTGGGATTGGCTCCCGACAGCATTACACCGATGGAACCGTTCTGAAATGTGCTTACAATGGACATTACCGCGCCAAACATCATATAGGGGCGTATGGCAGGTACGGTTACATATACAATCTCCTGAAACCGGTTCTTTACCCCGTCGATATACGCAGCCTCATAAAGCTCCCTGTTCACATTCAGTATCCCGGCCAGCATGGCTAAAAATCCCACTCCCATGCTGCTCCAAAGAGAAACGACGATCATAATCAGCAGCAGATACCTGCTGTCCGATAGCCATACAATAGGCTTTTGTATCAAATCCAGCTTAAGCAGCAGGGAATTAAGATATCCGACCTTGTCACCCGCAAATATAACCTGCCAGACGGTGGATAGCATGACTCCGCTTGTCATTGAGGGCAGATACAGGATAACGGCCATGATGGTTCTCGGAATCCTGGTAATCTGGGCAAGAGACCATGCCAGAAGGAAGGACAGGATGTATCCGCCCACACCGACTATTATTGAAAATTGAATTGTGTTGGGCAATGCATGCTCCATAAAAACCGCGTCGTTGATCAATACATTTACATAGTTGTCCATCCCCACAAAATTAGGCTTTTCTATTGAGTTAAAATCCGTAAAGGACAGGCCGATAGCGACTAAAATCGGTATGATAATAAATATTGTAAACAGAGTAAGAAAGGGCAGCTGAAGAAAAAATACCGAGTGACGGTCAAAGAACCCTTTTATTCTTTTTATCAGACGCTTATCCTTCATTTTCTTCACCCTTTCCCAGCTTATCCTTAAGCTCCTCAATCAAGTTGATTTTGTATTCCTTAAGCGGCCTGCCGTTCTCATCATAATATCCGAACTCGTATAGCTTTCGTTTCATCTCACGGTTCGAGGCAAGCATGGCTTCATCTATTCTCGGCCTGAAAGCGACTCCTTTCGTTACGATATCTATCCAGGCATTACTTAATTCCCTCTCCAGGATATAGCTTGCCGGATGGCGAAGGACCTCCTTCTGCCATGACCATTGCTCAAGGATTATTTCCCTGTGCTTTTTCGGATAAGACATCCGGCTCATTGCAGCATGATTTGCCGTATTCCAGATATAATCAGGGCCATATTTCATTTGCAGGGCTGTGGCATATGCGATCTGGGTTTCGCCGGACAACCACCACTTAAGAAATTCATAGGCTTCCTCCGGTTTTCTTGTATTTGAGAAAATCATAGCCGAGGTTGTATCGGCGGAATAGTACCTGCAAATTGTTCCGTCCTCTTTCACAGTGCCCGGAACCAAGGCGATATCCCATCTTCCGGCCAGCTCAGGGGCACCTACCTGAAGCTGCAGATAGGTGGCAAAATTAGATACCCCGATAGGAACCGTTCCGGCGCGGAATGCGTTGAAGAAATTAGGTATGTTCTGCGCCAGGCCATAGACCTGGTACAATTCTATCATCTCCCTTATTCCCTTCAGAGTCGCCGGATCGTTAAAATTCGCGTAAAGGCCGTCATCGGAATAATAGTCTCCTCCGTTTTGATAGATAAATGAGCTTGTTGCTTCAAAGGATTTAAAGCCTACATTGTTCGCAAGGGTCAGGTTAAAGTTCATGGCATTCCTGTGCAGAGCCGGCATCATCTTCTTCACGTCGTCCCAGGTTTCGGGAACCTTAAGGCCAAGCATGTCCAGAATATCCTTCCTGTAAAACAGCACATAAAAGTCCTGCGTCTCGCTTGCTCCGTAGATTCCGTCCTCATAAACCATCGGAGTCAGCGCTTCGATATTATATTCTTCACAATACCAGTCCAAAAAGTCGTCATATTCCAGCAGGTTCTTGGCCATTCCCCTCATGGCATATTCGGCAGGCCGATAATAGGATAATCCCAGGGCAATATCAGGGTTTGAATCGGTTGAATTCGCAAGCGTTATTTTTTTCTCGTCCGGCATTATTGAGAACTCCACATCTATGCCGTATTTGGCGGTGAACTCCTGTGCCGTAAGCTCCCTAAGTACTTCTACATACTGGGCCGGTTTATTGATCCAGACAGAAAGCACACCCTCACTGTCGGTCACATCGCTTGCTTCATTAATGGTATTGGAAAATGAATAGATGAATTGCTTTGCGTTAAATAGCAGTCCCGGCCATATCCCTGCTTTGGGTGACGGCAGTTTGGCATCCCTGCCGTGCAGGTAAATGCGGTCCAGGCTCAAATTCTGCTCATACAGCTTGGTAAGCGTCAGGGCTATCAGCTGGGCTGCCGAGCCTGAATCATCACATAACAAGGTCATCCTGTTGGGTATTTCTCTCGGCTCCGACCTTAAGCGTTCCAAATTCTGCGCCGCAAGCATCAGATCACTGACAAAGGAAGGCTCCTGCCCGCTTAAGTCCTTTATCTCGTTATACAGGGATGTAAGCTGCTGCTGCCAGCGCTCCAGATCCGTCAAAATCGTCGGCATGTATTGCAAGATGTCCCAGGTCCTGTTCCGGTCAATCTTTGCGGTATCATCGGAATTGCTGCCCCTTATCTTCTTCATGACAAGGCCTGTTTCATTCATTTCATCTATTAATGCCAGCAATTGATGATAGATGTGATCGATAGGTCCTGCCGTAACCTTAAGGCTGATGGTGTGGGTACCCTCGGTAAGATAAATGCCCATCGGGCTCTCACCGCCCAGGGTATGGTTTTCATATTTGCCCATTCCGGTATGTGAAAAGCCTATATCCCTTGCTTCCTTGAAGGGCACCTTCCCGTCGATCTCAAGCGTGCGGTAGCTGTTGCCGCCGCTCTTAAGCGGCTGGCTGTATTTAAAGGTAATATAGTAAATGCCTGTCATCGGGACATTTATTTCGTATATAATTTCCTGTCCAATAGTTTTATTTGATTTATCATCCGTCGCATTAATAAGCTTCACATACGGATTTTGAGGCGCCACACTAACATTATGTATATTTGTCCCTCTTATATATGAATCAGACTTTGCTCTGTAATCTTCCCCTTCAATTGTTATAATGCCTTCATATTGCGCTTCTGTATTGTAACTGGAAATGTATTCGCTATGTGTAATGTCCTCTGCGGGACGAACTAATTTAATGCCTGATATAACTAAGCTTTGATTCTGTGGAGTAATGGATATTATATTCTCACCTGATTTCAGGTAAAAGCTGACAGGCATCCTATAAAAATGCTCATAGTCCTCTATAAAGGCCATTGCTTTCCCCTCAAAACGGTATTGCTTCGGTGTTACTTCATTTCCATATCTGTCTGTTCTGATATCAGTGATATCATCAGCCCATAAATATGGAAAAGCGCATACCATACTCTCGTTATTAATCGCTACATTTACAGTGTTTTCAAAGATGTTATGCTCCCCGGAGTCATACTCCACCAGTATGTAATAATCCCCTGCTTTCTCAACTTTAAACCTGACAGTACATGTAATATCAACCGGAACATGTACACCGTCACCGTCAATAACTAACTCGCTTTCATTGACAATATCAAAATTACTAAACGGTATACCAGCTTCAACTGCTTCGCTTGCCATATCATACTGGTGCCTTGATACTTCCTCGTCACTTAAAATATAGCTTCGATTCATGGCAGTCTTAATATCTTCAATTTCAGACACTTCCAGCTTAACATGATAAATAAGTCCTGCGCATAAAATAGCAATAAACAGCAGCGCTATTATTATCATATTTCGAAGAAGTTTCCTTTTACTCATAACTGTCCTCCCGTAATCGAAGCTATTGTTTCATGATTACCAGTGCCTCCTATTCCCTGATAGAAGGCACCGGTATATGGTCTGGTATGCTATCGTAATTATTCGCTGACTTTCCGGTTAAAGGTCTCAAGCTGTTCCTGTAAAGCCGCATTTACCTTTGCATCAATCTGTGCTGCAACATCAGCTGCATTCTTGCGTCCTTCACGGACATCATTAAGCATCTGCCATACCTCATCGGTAAATATTTCATTATATCCGGGGAGGATTTTATTGATGTCCCCGCGGATGGAATTGGCCGTGCTCTTATACAGCGCCTTAAATCCTTCGGTAAGATGAGGGTTCTCCTCGAATTTTGCTATAACATCAGGATGCTGTGTACAAGGAATGAACCAGGTCTTCAGCAGCTTCGTATCTCCTTCCACAACCTCCTTGGCGCCTCTTGCCGCAAAGATATCAAGCCTCTGCAGGTTGCCTTCCACTCCATAGGTCAGCCACTTTAAAAGCTGGAATGCTGCTTCAGGATCCTGACAGGTACTTGTCAGATATGAACAGTCAACATGAATGGGTGTTTTTACTGGTGTATTCTCATCCAGACGAGGATACGGCCAGTAATCCCACCTTATCTTGCATTCGTTTCGCATCCAGTTGTCATTCCAGGTGGCGTTTGTGCAAAGCAGGGCCATACCGTTCTTAAATGTGTAGTGAGTATCATCTTTTCCTGCTTCACCGAATTTAAGTACATAATCACTATCCATCGATGTGCTTCCATCCTCAGCTTTCGGATACCTCATTGCCCATGCATCCAAACCGGGAACAGCTCTAAGCTCTGCCAACAAGTTCATGGCAGGAACCCATTTCTCCGTAAAGTTGAATTTCTGGTTTACATAATCATAAGCGGGATAGAAGTAGCCATCATCCTGTGCAGAATACACCTGATCCAGGTCTTCCAAGGTAGCTGAACCGCAGGTATTCGTTGAGATTGCTTTCTTAATAATTTCTTTAAATTCGTCAATTGTCCAGTCATAGCTTGGCTTTTCGATGTTAAGCTCCTCCAGCATATCAAGGTTGATTGTGATACCCATGGCATTGAGCTGGCACGGAAGAGCATAGAGCTTGCCGCCATAGGTGTATGGATCTGTCATACCTTTAGGCACATAGGTAAATTCTTCATCGCCTGCTACCAGGTCGTCCAGGGGCATAACGAACTTATTTGCAACCTGTGGTGCAAAGTCATTCCAGTCAAGCCACATCAGATCAGGCATGTCATTTGCCGCAGCCTTCTGCGTCAAATACTCATTAAATGCTCCTCCATAGCTTCCCGGGAATGGTTCATCTATCACCTCGATGTTGGGATACATGGCGCGGAAAGCATCCAAAACAGGCACAATCTCTGCGGTTTCGGCTTCCGGATAAGCGATTACCACCTTACCCGAAATTTCGTACGGATTGGTTTCAGCCGGAGTTGTTGTCTCATTAGAGTCACTCTTCTTATTATCCTCCGACTTATTTCCTCCCGACTTGTCTTCCGAAGCTACATCATTCGTTTTACCGCTGTCAGTAGTCTTTTTGCAGCCTGCTAACAGAAGTGCAGCCATAGTCATCACACAGATGATAGACAATAGTGTCATGATCCTTTTTCTCATTACTTTCCCTCCTAATACATTAATTTTATCATAATATAAGGTGCAAGTCTTACACCATATATATACAATAGTTACTTTAACGGTTAAATTGAGAGCAAAATAATATTCGGCTTTCTTCCCTGTTCAACTTTTACCTCATATAAGGCTTTTTGATAATGAATCTTAAACTTCATCTTCCGTATCTCCTTCGGCAGATTCGGATTACAGCTAATCCCCTGAGAATCCGCCCATACACCTGCAAAACCATAGATTAAAGCCTGCCAGCTGGCACCTAAAGCAGCCGTATGGATTCCTTCCTTTTGCGTATTCTTCATGACATTTTTCAAATCAAGGAACAAGGACTTCAGAAAATATGACCAGGCTTTATCCGTTATATTTAACCTGGCGGCAAGCATGGCATGTATTCCAAAGCTTAAGGTTGAATCATGCAATGTTTTCGGCTCGTAATAATTCCATGCGGCCAGGAGCTGGTTTCTTGTAAATTCCTTCGGAAAAAGCGCCATATACATCAGGACATCCGCCTGTTTCAGTACCTGATACCGCTGCAGCCGGTCATAGCTTATCTTATGATACAGGGGTACATCATCATCCTTGTATGCCGTAATATCAATGGGCTCCAGGCTTTCAAACAAGCTGTCCTGCAGCCAAAGCTCCCTCTGCTCATCATAATAGGTCACTGCCTTTTCAGTAATATCCCGCCACAGCTTTGCCTCTTCCGGCCGGTATTGTGTCCTGGCCTTTAATCCCTCCCATTCCTTCGGGAACTCCTTCTCCATAATTTGAACGGAATCAAGGGCAAGGGCAAGATTGTGAAGCGCCATTTTAACAGTATAGAAGTTGTTAACGGTTACTCCGCAATACTCATCGGGCCCTTTTACAAAGAGCAGGTTATAGCAATCATTCTTTACGTCATAGGTAAACCGGTGGGCCCAATACCTGGCTGTCTGAATGTAAATCTCAGCCGCGTAGTCCCTAAGGAACTCCTTATCTCCTGTCTGTTCTATGTACCGGCTGATTGCATATGTTATATCCGCTGTAATATGTATCTCACAACAGCCCGTATCCCAGGTTTCACACTGCTCAAAGCCCGTATCCGAAGCCATCCAGGGGTATCTTGCTCCGCTTAGGGAGAAGCTTCTTGCGCTTTTAACTGCATCCTCAAGTGTGTGATACCTGTACAGAAGCAGGTTCTTTGCTGCTTCAGGATTAGTACTTAGAAACATCGGAAGCATGAATATCTCTGTATCCCAGAAATAGCAGCCCTTATATCTTCCATGCATTAAACCCCTGGCTCCGATACTGGCATGCGGATCATCGCAAGGATCCGACTGTATGAGCTGAAGGATATTATACCTGATCGCTCCCTGGAGCTCCCCGTCGGCGTCTACCTCCACATCGCTTAACTCCCAGATTCTTTCCCATGCCTTGCTGCTCTCTGCCAGCATTCCGTCAAAGCCTGTCTCAATGCAGCTCTCAAGCTGCATCCGTGCAATATTTTTCGGGTCGCTGCCGTCTCTGTAAGTAGCCACGCTTATCAGCTTATCAATGATATAGCTGTTCCCCTGTTTACCGGAAAGCCTGATTATCGATCCTGCATATCTTCTCTTCTTGTCTGCCTCTGCAGCTGCTTCGTATGCCTCAGGTATGTAAATATAATATTCCATTGCGGTAACACGCTTTGAGATCCCGGTTTCAGCTACTATTCCTCCCTGAATTCCGTTCGAGCAGGCTTTTGCCCTGCCCCACATAGTGACAAAATCAATGTTGTCACTTAATTGGTTGTCGGCTATCGGCAGGTTGATTACATTTGCGTCAATTCCGGTTTCTATCGTAATATCGCCGTCATGGTTTTCGGGAGTAATCTCAAAACGGATTGCTGCCGTATGCTTGTTTGCCATGCTAAGAAAACGGGTCATTTTTACTTTTGTTCTCCTGCCTTCCGTGTCCGTAACGGTATAGGACCAGAGCAAGGCGCCGTTTCGCATATTTAAAACCTGTTTATAATCGGATATCCGCATTTCATTTATATCAATCCCGTTAATCAGTATCCTGGAGGAAGAAAAATCCGGCTGGTTAACCATATCCGTTATACCCGGACGGATATACTCAAAAAACCCTGATATAAATGTAGTCCTCTCGGCATTATTACTTTTCGTCCCGTTGGGAGAATATCCTCTTACCCCCATGTAGCCGTTTCCCTGACTAAAGATGCTCTCGCGATAATCCTTTGTTTCATGGGAAGCTGTAAATGCTTCAATTTCCCATGGTTTAGTAACCAGACAATACAAATCAACCAACTCCTATATTTGTCTTAAGTTTATATCTTGTCATTGCCAAAGGCTTTATAAATTGCATATGCAAGAAACCCGGCACAGGTGGCGAAAGCATCTCCTGTCCTGCTCTCCCCCGTATATTCATCCACACTTTCACATGCAATTCCATTGTCCATACTGCATTTTTGTAGGTGCTCTCCTGCCGTGGCGGCAAAACCGCTTAATAAACTGTTGGCTATACTTAACACCCATGGATGGGGCGCATGCTCGCATCCGATTTCGGCAATCGGGCAGTCCGCAAAGGAATATTTATAGTCCCGTGACCTTATGATATTTGCCGTGTTTACCCAAACGTTATCATCAAACCCGCAGTAACCGTAATGTGGCAGCAACAGCAGACTCCCGGGAGGTTCATCATAGATATTCCAGTTGCCGTTTAAATCTATTGACCAGGCATATACGGGCGCCCCGTTATACAGCTTGACGCAATGCTCCTCGATGGCTTTCCTGATGTCGTTTGCTTCCTTCAGTAAATAACGAAGCGTTTCCTCATTCCATCTTCCACGGTAAAGCTCTGCTGTCTGATTTAGCGCTTTCCAAACCAGAACATTGTCATAGGTCAGATATGGATATACATGCATGTCATCCGTGGGCTGAAGAAAGGTTTCATACAGGGCCATATCCTTATGCCTTTTTGACTGCAAAATCTTAAGAATTCTCCTGACTCCGGCCTGTATATACGGTTCATCCAAAAACTCATAGTCGTCGGCAGCTTTTACATACTCCGAAAGGGCTATAACCGGAGCGCATAATTCATCCAGCTCAAACCCCGGCTCCAATACGGTGCCGTCTATATATCTGCTGTGGATGCCTACGTTTTTGATTTGCTTTGTGAATACATAATGTAATATTTCTTTCGCATAATTGGCATCCGTCATAAGAATAGCCGGAAAGCTCCACAATAAGCTGTCCCTGTCCCAATAAGCAGCGCTTACATAATATCTGGGGCTTCTGGAGGTAACTAATACAAACTCCTCAGTATCAACAGTGATTCCCGAACCGAAGAAAAAGCTGAAGAACATGTTCTTATTCAGTATTTCATTCAGTTTTTCATTGCTTATACGGCGCTCCCGCATAGCCAGCCAATCAGAGGTCCTTTTGAATTCAGCCTCATATCCCTGACGCAGCATCTCCTTGGCCGAGGTTGCGGCTGCCACCTCTTCAAAGCCGAAGCCGAACCAGAAATTCTCGAAGGCCACTTCCCCCGGCTCTAATTTCTTTCTTTGATAAAGCCGGTACAGAATACTCCCGTCCTCAGCTTTGGTATATGAATATTCCGTTTCCGAAGACTGAGGCTTCTCCGTATAGATCGGTGCAAAGGCAAGCAGTGAGAAGCCTAATCTTAAGTCGCATACAAAGCAATGATTCCACCCGCTTTTATATACGTTCTTTTCGCTTTGAATTTCTTTGCTTTCATTTATGGAATGCAAAGCTTTGCTCCAGCAGCCCTTCAGGCCGAAGACAATATCCACCGGTTTATTATCCTCATTCTCTACGGATAATCTATAGCAAAAGCCCCTCTCTCCTATCGGAGCAAGAAGTGTTCCTTTAACCTGAATTGAACCGGCTCTTGCCTGAAAGCCCGGGATCCAGTAATGGCTATACTCCCATTTAAAATCCGTAATGGGTATATCCCTTCCGTCCGCTTCTGCAAAGGGTTTCAGGAAGGGCTGCTCTTTGCTTCCGCACAGCTCCAGCATACCCTTTGCACCCATATGAAGCAGGCTTATCCCCTCAATGCTTCCGTCCGCTTCTCTTATGGTCGGTAATGATACTGTTTCATTGCCTGTTACTATATACTTTGTCGTCACGCCTGTCCTCCCTGTAATGAACTAAAGTTCCCCGCCGGGATCTGATATCCGGCCGTATCTTTTTCGAAAACCCGGAGCTTGCATTCCTTTGCTTTGACAATATGGTTGTTCAGTATAAACTGCCCGGGCTTATTTCCATCCATAAATACTATTGTAAGATCATGTGGCAGCTCTCCGTCCAAACAGCAATCCGGATCGGTAAGCCTTATATGAAGATCCGTTCCCATGTCATCGGCAAAATGCATTTCCCTGCCTCCGTATACGAAGAAGCAAAGCCTTTCATACCGGTCGCAACGATTGGATATGGCCGCGTCTTCACTTTCGCTTCCCATATGCAAACCATGGTTAATGTTCAGGGGCAGAATGCTTCCCTCTTTCACAAACACCGGAATTCTGTCAAAGCCATAGGCAAAGAATCTCCTTGTATTGCCTTCATATTGCTCTCCGTCCCAGAAATTGAACCATCTTCCGGGCGGGAACCAAACCTCTCTTCCGGCAGCTCCTTCTGTCACAATAGGCGCAACCAACATGTCCCTGCCAAACATATACTCGTCTTCTATCTCAAGGACCTCCTGCTGATCCGGATAATCATAGATAAGATGCGCCATCATCGGCCTTGATGCTTCTGCGCAGAATTTCGCTTCCCTCCATATATACGGAAGCAAATTCATCCGAAGGTTGGCAAACTGGCGATAAACTCCGATGATCCTGTCATCGTTATTTGCAATTGCCATGTTCCACGGACTCCTGTCATTATTCCAATGATTGCGCTCCGTCATATAATACTGCCCGTATCTGGGCTCGGAATGGAATTGCATAACCGGGGCAAAGGCAGCGAATGCGACGGAGCGAAGATACAATTCCGTGGAAGGAAAATCTCCCGCAAAACCTCCAATATCAAAGCCCCAGAAAGGGACTCCCGAAAGGCCGAGGGACAGTCCGGCCGATAATTGGGCCTTTAATTCGGAGAAGCTTGAGATCTGGTCTCCTGCCCAGTGAATCGGGTACTGCTGCGCGCCTGTATAACCGGCCCGGCTGAAGGTGATTCCTTTTCCTTTCCCCATCGTTTTATTCAAAAACTCATGATATGCCTTCTCATAAATTACCGGGAAATCGTTATGCGCCTCTTCAATACGTCTTCCGTCGCTCAGATAGGAGCGTTCGTCAAATAAGAACTCTCCTCCGTCTGTTTTGAACCCTGCAACACCTAATTCTGTAACCAGATACTCTCTTTTATCAAACCACCATTTACGCGTTTTTTCGTTGGTAAAGTCCGGAATTAACGAATTGCCGAACCACATCTCCGTTATGCGGTAAGGGCTGTTGTCCTCATTCAGGACACATAAATTATTCCTTATGGCATACTCCGTATCCTGATCCAACTGCCTTCCGTGAGGCGCCGCTTCATACTTAATAACCGGTATCTGCCACAGGATTAACTCCAGGTTGTTTTCATGCAGCGTGTCAACAAATCCCTTGGGATCGGGCCACTTCCCCTCCGGCGAAAAGCTGAAATCCTTATAGGTGAAGGCTCCCCCGTCCTCTTTGGGTGTATACTTTGCATCATTCCATATATAAAAGGTTTCTTCATCACTCCATGCCTCAAGCACCATTACAGTGGCAGGTATGGAAAGAGTCTTCATCATTTCCACCTGCTCCAAAGCCTCTGATTGGGTGTTCCATCCGTTGGAGGACATCCATGGCCCAAAAGCCCATTTCGGAGGCAGTGTAGGCAATCCCGTTCTTAATGTATAGCTTTTTATGATCTCTGACGGTATTCCCATAAAAAGCTCGGCATCAAACAATAATCCTTCTCTCGGACAACGGCCGAATATTCTCACACCGCCTTTTTCGTCCCTGCCGTCATGCAGGAAAAACTGCGTCCTCCATGTTCCGTGCTGCAAATAACCTATATGATTATCCGTAAAGAAAAACGGAATTGGCAGGTAGGTTTTATCCTGCTGATTGGCATATTGTTCCACCACATAGGAAAGCGGAGCCTTCCCCTTTTGATTCACATTGTCAAATTTTTCGCCAAAGCCGTAAAATGCGGAAGCAGCCATCATAAAGCTTGTTTCTATCTGGTAGGTATTGCCGTTTTTATCAACCCAGAGCTTAAACCCGGGTATATAGCTGAAAACCTGCGCCCCGTTCTTTTCGATAGCCAGGCAAAACGGTGAATTAATACGCACGGTGAAATCATTAGGCATGATATAGCATTTTTCACTAAATTTTCCATCATTATCTGTTTTAACGGTTAAATTGGATTCAAAAAAAATTCTGATACTATCTTCAATACGGATATTCAGTACATAATTACCTTTATCCGTTTTATAAAAAGCACGTACTCCTTTGTCATTTTCCGTTACCAGGAACGGATTGCCGGACTCGATAACCTTAAGCGTCTGAAAGACATAGCTCGAACCGGTATATACTTCACTATCGTTCTCCACTCGAAAGAAATATCGAATTTCCGAACAGTAAGGAGGAGTATCTATAGAGAAAGTAAAATACCTCTGCCCTTTGTCATTATGCCCTGTACATATTCCCGGGATACCCGGCATCTCTTTGCCGTCTGCCTTCCATTCAAGGCTTACTTTGGCATCAGGTAAATCATCATCCAAACGGCAGCCGATACAGACCCTTTCACCTGCCACCGGGTATACGGGCCGTCTTTCCAATCCGCTGTCAAAATGGGGAAACAGGCCGCCAGGCATATGTTTTACCGTCATATTCGTACCCTCCCGTTATTCCAATAAAATCAAAGTCTTCTTACTGATTCTCTTTCAACGATTTCAATCGGTATTATGATTTGCTTTTTGGGACACTTGGGATTCTTTGCAGCCGATACGATTAGTTCTGCAACTGCCGCACCCTTCATTTCAATATTCTGCCTGACTGTTGTAATTGAAGGATCACAAATTATAGAATCATAAACATCGTCAAAACCGATAATCGATATGTCTTCGGGAATTTTAACGCCTTCCTTGCGAAAACCCTTTACCATGCCTACCGCCACAATATCCGCAGTTGAGAAAACCGCTGTAATATCCAAATTGCTTTTCATAATCCGGTTTGCGGCTTCAATACCGAACTCATAGTTTATGGTCCCATTAATAATCAGTTTTTCATCAAAGGGAATTCCATATTCCTCGAGAGCATCCTTATAGCCTAAATATCGCATATAGCTTACGCCGATTTCTTTAATCTCACCGGATACAAAGGCTATCCGCCGATGCCCGTTCTTAATTAAATATTCGGTTGCAAGATACCCGCCATAACAGTCGTCGGTTCTTACACTGTGAAAATAATGGTCATGATCGCAATAGCAATCTACCATTACAGTCGGTATGCCTGATTTTTTATAGTCCTGTATCTCATCAGAAGGATACATCCCTAGAATAACTATCCCGTCCAGGGATCTGTTCTTGGCTATTTCTATATATTTTTGATCCGCATTAACGCCGGATATCAAAAGATGATAGCCTTCCAATCGCGTACCATATTCAAGGGCACTTAAAAACTCTCCGTAAAACGGATTTCGGAACATAAATTTCTTGCCGTCCTCCGTCTGGGGAATTACAACGCCTATTAAGTTCGATTTACTGCGGCCTTCGCCTCTTGACGAGCTTAAGGTCTTCGCTGCCTGATTCGGTACGTATCCCAGCTTTTTTACCGCTTTCCAGACACGTTCCTGCGTTTCTTCACTTATGGATACCGTTGATTTACCGTTTAGCACATATGAAACGGTCGCAGCCGTAACACCTGCCTCCCTGGCAACATCCTTTGCAGTAACTCTGTCTTTCATTGTACCGCATCCTTTACTTATCCGTTTAAATAGATATTAATATAATATTTTTCTATTGTCAAGCATTATATATAAAATATATTTCGTTTTTTTAGTTCTTTTATTGATTATGTATAATGTTTTATCCGATTTTACGTCATTTTACACTTATCCGGTTAAGTTAAATGGACATTAAATTAAGCTGCCCCCATAAGGCAGACTCTAAATCCAACTTACAAGGACAGCTTATTGATAAATATATATAAGTATTCTCTACATACAAAGCAGCTCGATAATAGTATTTAGTGAGTTACGAGCGTCCATATATGCATATGTGCCGTCTTTTGGCTCCGCAGGCCAGTGGCCGATCTGCATTAACGGCATTTCACAGGCTTCAAATTCTTTTATAGCATCATCAACATTGTCTGTTACAAATGCGATGTGGTGCAGACCTTCACCATTTTGATCAAGACAGTCTTTCCAAACCGAAGGCTCATCTCCGCATGGAGAAATCAATTCGATTTGCACATTGGACAAATTGAATAATGCCTGCTTTATCAAACCGTAGCATGGCTTTCCCATATATGTGGCGCCTGTCACCTCATATCTTTCGATTGTAAATATTTCGCTCTTAATTCCCGTAAACTTCTCCCATTCCTTTGCTGCTTTTTCAATGTCTGAAACCAATATGCCTATTTGAGTTACCTTTTTCTTATCTACCATTTTTTCACCCTCTTATTTTATTTTTAGCGGAATACAAACCTTTAGGTAATTCCGTCTTTTCTCACCGCTTATGTACATTAACATACTCATGCCATAATTATATATTAAATAATTGCATATAACAAATTATGTTTGCAATTTTTGCATACCATATGCCGCCCCTGAGATATATTTGCAAACTGTTGTAATAATGATATAATGGATAAAATTAACGAGGATGATTAAGTACTGTCATATACATTTATTAATAACAGGGGAGGTACGTTTTAAGGATGGTGCCAATATCTATGAATAAAATGAACAACGCTGAGAATGTCACCTCGCAATACCAAAGTGACGGCAATCTGTCAATTCGAATAAAGCTCCACTCAAAGTACAGTACGAACAGGAAAGGCTGGTTTCCATGGCTTTTTGAGCAATATGAGTTTAAAAACGGATATCGGATACTGGAGCTTGGCTGCGGTAACGGGGAACAGTGGCAAAACCGCATTGATGAACTCCCCTCCGGCTGTACATTGATATTGTCCGATTTTTCCGAGGGCATGGTAAAGATTATATGGGAAAGATATTCCAGCCATAAGAATATACTCCCGATGAAAATTGATATTCAGGATATTCCCTTTCCAGATAATTGTTTTGATGTCGTTATAGCCAACCACATGCTGTACCATGTACCGGACTTGTCAAAAGCAATCTTTGAGGTACATAGGGTGCTGAAGGAAGGCGGCAGATTTTACGCCGCCACCAACGGCAACGGCGGTATGCGGACATTCCTGCATAATGCCAGAAAAGCGATTAAACCCGGCTCGCCTGATTTACAGGACGGTTTTTCATTTAACCTGCAAAACGGCGCGGAACTCTTAAGCAAATGCTTTCGTGATGTTCATAGACATGACTATGAAGATTCATTGCACATCACGGAAACTAAAGATCTTATTGACTGGATGAAATCAACCGCAGCCATATCAGATTATTCCGAATTGGAATTCGATAAACTATACGAGTATTTTGAGAATATCCGAATTAAGCAGGGAGCAATAGATTTTCAAAAAGAGCTGGGATTATTCGTTTCAACAAAGTAAATAATGCTATATCAGGGAGGAAGCAACAAAGTGAAAAAAATGAGACTGAGTATTATCATATCAGTAATTACGTTAATATGCATGATTAGCGGATGCAATAGACCTGTGACACCGGATGATGCCCCCATGGCATCGCCAACCGCTGTCCTGACTCCCACTCCGGAAGAACTATCAATGGATGCCTACGAGAAGTTTTTGAAAAATGAAGCCGTGATATCCTTTGACCGGTATATGCATAAAGGCTCCCTTGAGGGGACTTTGTTCAAACAGGGAAGTGAATATACGTTATCGGAAATACTGGATATAATTACGAAATATTACTTGGAAGGCCGCAAAAATACAAAAATTGCAGGCATAGATTATAGCTATATCGATTGCGGCAGGGACGGAGTCTATGAGCTGGCTCTATGCTTTAAGGGCATGGATATATACGCGCAGGATGATGACAGTACCCTTGTTTATATAATAAAATACGCCGACGGCAAACTATATCTTTGCTATTATTACGAGACCTGGGCCAGAAGCCGTACAACCATAAATGAATATGGGTATATTCAGTCCGATGGAAGCGGCGGAGCCAGCGTTAATATCAGTGACTATGGAGTTATTGATAAAGACGGTATCTGGCATCCCATAGTATATATTGAAAGTGAAAGTGATATCAATCAACTTGCCTGGACAGACGGACTTGAGCGGCTTCCTGAAGCAGCCGGGGCAAGAGGAATCACAAATATAATTCAGCTGGATACCATATGCTTTGATTATAATTATAATGATTCAGATAATGAGTGTTTCTACACATTTTATGTTTATGACAAGAATTGGGAGCCTATTGAGGATCCCGGCCTATATACAAACAGCATATATAAAGAAATCTTCGATGAGGCAAATATACCCTTTATTACACCGGATGAGGCTAATGCCATGATTTCGGAAAGAGAGGAAAAAGTGGGCGCTACGTCCGAAATCAAAGACGGAGCGGAAATAACATGGAAGGCTCTTGATGAAGGCATGTTTTCCGATTATGTGGGAAGATAGCTTTATTGAGAAACAGCTTGGCACTCGTCATAGTTTGCCAAGATAAAAGGAGGCGTTCGGATGAAGCTTTATATGAAGCAAAAGGTATTTTCCTGGAAGGATAAATTTAATATTGCTGATGAACAGGGGTATACCCGTTATTACGCAGAAGGAGAAGTGTTTACTTGGGGTAAAAAGCTTCACATATGTGACAGTACAGGGCAGGAAGTCGCCTTTATACGTCAAAAGCTTATGTCCTGGCTTCCCCGGTATTATGTGGAGATAAACGGGGTTACTGTTGCCGCTGTGGTGAAGGAGTTTACTTTCTTCAAATCATCCTATCGTGTTGAGGGTTTACCGTGGCAGATGAAGGGGGATTTTTGGGCCCATAACTATATCATGTATGATGGTCAGCGGGATATCATGAGACTAAGCAAGGTCTGGTTTACCTGGGGAGACAGCTATGAGCTTGAGATCTATGATCCCGGTGATGAGCTTCTCTGTCTGTGTGTGGCATTGGCGGTGGATTGTGCCCTTGCACAATAAGACAATCAATAGAGATTATTGAAAAAGAGAGCATATAACAGGATTGGCAAAATGAAAGAAAAATCTGTATATGTATTTTATGAATTAAATTAATATGGGGGTATATATAATGAAAAAAATATGGTTAATCCTATGCATTATTACAGTCTTTATATTTTCCGGTTGTTTATCGAAAACACACATACCTAATCAAAAGAAGCTTATATCTTATATGGAAGATGCCGGATATACTGTTGATAAGTATTCAAATATTGGCGACATTAATGATATTACCCGTATTGTTGCTGTAAAGGGAGATAGTATATTGGATGTTTGCTATAATGTAAAAGATGAAGACATTGATACAGTCCTTGATTTTTACGGTGACAATTATAAAAAAGCTTATATAGGCGGTTGTATCGGTGATTTCGTGTATTATGCGAGTGATGAGACTGTATGGGAAATATCTAAAATAGATGCAGATATTGAAAATTAAAGGTATCCATCTGATGACGGCTCCGGGATATAATTTTATATAATACCAGGGAATGTGATAAAGCACATTCCCTAAGTTTATACCTAAAAACACATATCCTATGGGTAAAAGGCTACTTCTCAATGCATATTCTGCACTTTTCCCGTCTTGTTATTGCAGATTCTGCGATTTATATATTGCATTATATATAAAATAATGTAAAATGATATTGGAGGTGCTCAATATGAACTTAGGGAAAAAATTATTAGAAGTTCGGGAAGCTGCTAAAATATCACGTGCGCAGATGGTTGAACGCCTGAAAGAAAAAGGTTTTGACGTAAAGACATATACAATAAGTAAATGGGAAACCGGGGTATCTAAACCAACGATTGAGGTATTCCTCACAATATGCGATATATGCCGGGTAATGGATATACGGCAGACCTTCACCGACAAAAGGTTCCTGCGATTATATGACATACCGGTATCAGCCGGCCCCGGTAATTACCTTTGTGACAGTTCTTACGAAATGATAGAGGTTGATAATACAGTCCCGGATTTAGCCGATTATGCGGTAAGAGTAAGCGGAGACAGCATGATGCCCCGTTTTGTAGATCAACAGATAATCTTTATCCATGAGCAGCCTGCTTTGAATGAAGGAGAGATAGGAATCTTCTGCTTAAATAGCGATACCTATATAAAAAAGCTTGGAAATGCATGTCTTATTTCTTTGAACCCGAAATATGATCCTATCCCTATTCGAGAGCATGACGATTTTAGAGTATTAGGAAAGGTTGTCGGATAGCCTTTTCGAATACTCACAGCTTTTTGAGTTGAAACCTTTGAGGTGAATTAATGGACGGATTTAATGCGGCAAAAAAATATAAGTCATATAAAATCCCCGGACAGCAGCAGTTTAATTTAGACGGTGCTGCTATTGAACTGCCTCAGGTAAAATCCGCCAAACCCGCACCGCTTGATGAAGGTATGTACTATGAGATTGAATACGACGCCTGTCCCATACCGGGTGTTGGTAAATTCGTTTTGAAATCTCAGAAGATAACGGAGCCTGAAAGGGACGAAAAGCGGGATCTCTTTTATCAGATGAGAGATATCGCAAGGACGCACCATTCCGCATATGACAGCTCGAGATTTTTTGATCAGCGGGTTCAATATAACAACTCCATAATCTTTTATAAGCAAGGTATGTTTATGAAGGATTTTACGGATGACTATTCCGGAAACGCCGGGTTTACGCAATACTTCCCTAATTACAATATAATGGGCTACGAGCAGCTCAGGACATATTTTACCTGGCGTACAGAGGTCAGAAAAGGTAATGTGGCTGACATATCCTTGTCCTACGCGTTTCTTTATATTTACGAGTTGCTGGGAAATATCGGAGTGAATAACCCGCAGGACGGCCTCGACAAACTGATGTTTTTCTGGAAGGCCTTCAGTGCCTATAATAAATCCATCGATAAGTATATCTTAAGGTGGCTTAAGGATTACCATGTCTACTACGAGCTTGACCATACCTTTAAAGACTTTATTGAGACAAACAATCTTACCGGATTTTATCCTGATTTGGTGGACATAGATAATAACTTTGACCTGTTCTGCTCCATATCAAAATATGATATAAGGAAATCAGCCTTTTTCAGCAAAGAAAATTCGAAGCTGATTGCGGACTGTTTCTTCTTTGTTATCAATAAGCTAAGACAATCATTCGAAGACAACGGAATCCGCTTTGAAGAATCAATATTTCAACCTACTAAGAAGCTGTCGGAATGGAAGCCTTTTAAAGGCGCATTATTTCATAATTGGATGAAGCAGGCGGACAGACGGATTGTATTATCTGAAAATGAAATCTATATATGCCAAAAAAATAGATGGGCCTTCAGCTCGGTCATTACATCCGAAAATGCCCGGCAGTTAATCGGATACATTATGAAGCAGATGGAAGCTGCCTTACGAAGGGTCACAAGCTATAAGCATAAGCTTTCAGCAAACTTAAGCGCCGTCACGCATGAAGCAGTCGTCAAGCTACAGGAAGCAGGTCTATCTCTTGAAGAAATCATAAACGATGCGGTGTACCGATTCTACAAGGAAGCAACCAAAACGGTTGTGGTCGTGGATCAGGAAGCCTTGGCCCGAATCAGGCAGGAGGCTCTGGTCATACAGGAGAAACTAATTGTACCTGAGCAGGAACAACAGCCTGTTCCGATTATGCCCATGCAGGAAGAACAACATGCATCGGTTTTACCCATACAAGACGAGCAGCCTGTTCCGACAATCCCTATGCAGGACAAAGGGCCTGTTTCGGTTTCACCCATTCAGGAACAGCTTAGCCTATCGTATACGGCTATTCAGGACATGCCTTCCATGCCGCCTGTGACCCCTTCATCTCCCCTCTCCGATACCTGGGAGAGCCTGAAAAATACATTGACAAAAACTGAAATTGAAGCTTTATCTGTAGTGATGAATGGAGAGATCGAATTAAAGAGATTCGCTGATGAGTGCGGCATCATGCTGGAGGTTCTCGTTGACGGGATCAACGAAAAGGCCATGGATTCCATTGGCGATAGTCTGCTGGATGAAGACTTTGTTATATACGATGATTATAAAGAACAAGTAAAGGAATTGATAGGATTATGACAAGCCAGGTACCGAACAGAATAGCAAATATCTTAATTAACGCCTTGAAAGGCGGTGTTGTGCCGAGGGTAGGCCTCGAGTACATCACTGTAGGCCGGACTCAGGAGATTGCTGCCATACTCCACGATATCCAGATGATTGAAGAAGGCAGCGCATCCTTCCGTTTTATCGTTGGCAAATACGGCAGCGGAAAGAGCTTTCTGCTCCAGACTATCCGAAATTATGCCACGGCGAAAGGCTTTGTGGTTGTGGATGCCGACCTGTCGCCGGAGCGTCGGTTTGCCGGCACCAAGGGCCAGGGATTAGCTACCTATAAGGAGTTGATCAGGAATCTTTCTACCAAATCAAAGCCTGACGGCGGTGCGCTTCCGTTAATACTGGAAAAATGGATATCCGGTATTCAAGCAACTATTAAGGCACAATTCAATGTCAGCGAAGATGAATTTGACGATCTGGTGGAAAGGCAAATCTACGCAGTCGCAAGCTCTCTGGAAGGAATGGTTAACGGATTTGAATTTGCCAAAGCCGTGGTTACTTATTGGAAGGCTTACAAGCAGGACGACGCGGCAATGAAATCAAATGTACTCAGGTGGTTTCGCGGAGAATATCCGACCCGTAAGGAAGCAAAGGATGATTTGGGAATTAACTTCATAGTCACCGATGAGACCTGGTATGACTTCCTGAAGATATTCGCTGCATTTATGGTCGGGGCCGGGTATAAAGGAATGCTTGTCATGATAGACGAGCTTGTTAATATTTTTAAGATTCCGAATTCTATAACCAGAGCAAATAACTACGAGAAAATTCTTACCATGTATAATGATGTGCTGCAGGGAAAGGCGAGCCACATCGGCTTCCTTATGGCCGGGACGCCTCAATGCATCGAGGACAAGTATAAGGGTGTATTCAGCTATGAGGCGTTACGTTCGCGCCTGGCGGAGGGCCATTTCGCCACCGCCGATATCAAAGACCTCTCCGCTCCCATCATTCGACTTAAGATGTTATCTCAGGAGGAAATGTATATTCTAGTGGAGAAGCTTTTAAATATTCATGCCCAGCTATATAACTACTCTCCCACCCTGTCCCATGATGATTTGGTTTATTTCTTAACTGTAGAATATAACCGCGTCGGAGCAGAGACGCACATTACACCCCGTGAGATCATCCGCGATTTTATCGAATTGATCAATATTCTGCATCAGAATCCGCAGAAAAGTGTTTCAGAAATTCTAGGAGACAACAGCTTTGAAATGGCCAAAGGCGGACTGACAGATGAGATAATCCACCAAGAATTTATTGACTTTGAAGTCTAGATAATTCATATACACTAGATGTCAATAAATTCTTTAGGAGTCTTTTAGAGTTTGAACTCTAAAAACTCTCTAAGTAATTTTTGATTTATAAAATTACTTTCGGAATATTTTTGACTTTGAAGTCTAGCCAGCGCAATGCATGCGCAGGAATGAGGATAACTATGGATGTATTTAGCAGACTCGCACCCTTTATTCAAGAATTTATCTATCAAAACAAATGGGAGGAATTACGAGGCAACCAGGTTGCTGCCTGTGAGGTCATCTTCGATAGCGACGATAATCTGCTCCTGTCCTCCGGGACTGCTTCCGGCAAGACAGAGGCAGCCTTTCTTCCGGTGCTAACCGAGCTTTATAATAAGCCCTCTTGCTCTGTCGGAGTATTATATATCTCTCCGCTCAAGGCACTGATCAATGACCAGTTTAAACGGCTGGAACAGCTTCTTCTTGATTCTAATATCCCGGTTACAAAATGGCACGGAGACGCTTCACAAACCCGGAAGAACAAGCTTATAAAAAACCCTGAAGGCCTGCTGCAAATAACGCCGGAGTCATTAGAAAGTCTGATCACCAACAAACGCGGTGCCTGCCTTTCAATGTTTTCTGATCTGCGGTTTGTCATTATAGATGAGGTCCACTATTTTATGCGGGATGTCAGAGGCCTGCAGCTTCTTTGTGTTCTCGAACGATTGAAGCAATTAACAGGTGTTAATCCAAGGCGAATCGGATTATCAGCCACCTTGGGGGATATTTCTCTGGCTCAAAACTGGCTAAACACAGGCACCGGCCGGAACTGCGCAGCTCCCATAATCGATGAAGGAAAAAAGCGTGTCAGACTTCATATAGAACGCTTCGTTAATTACACCGAGGATCGTGATTTTATCGAGAGAGACGGAAGCGGTAATGTTATTAAGGTCAACTCCGGTGATATTGGTGACCGTGAGCATTTTGAATATCTTTTCAAGCAAACGCTTGACAAAAAGACGATTATCTTCACCAACAGCCGGGAAGAGACGGAATTTATCATTGCTAATTTACGCGAAATAGCATTGAGATATAAAGCGCCTGATGTTTACCGGGTTCATCACGGTAATGTTTCGGCTCTGCTGCGGGAGAATACAGAGGATGAAATGAAATCCGATGATGAAAAGATTGTAACCGGCGCCACCGTTACATTAGAGCTGGGTATAGATATAGGTTCTCTTGACCAGGCTGTTCAGGTTGGCGCACCCCTCAATGTCTCCAGCTTTGCTCAGCGTCTAGGCCGATGCGGCAGGCGCGGCCAGATTCCCCAGCTGCTTTTTACATTTGTTGAAAGCATACGGATAAATTCCGGTGATATTCTCGGACCGATCAATTGGGAATTTATACGAACGATCTCTATCATAGAGCTTTATTTGAAGGAGCACTGGATTGAGCCTATCCCGCCGCAAAACCATGCTTATAATCTTCTGTATCACCAGACAATGAGCTGCTTGAAAAGCAATGGGGAAATGTCCCCGGCAGGCCTAGCACAATCAATCCTGACCCTGGGCTGCTTTAAAAGTATTTCACAGGATGATTATAAGCAACTGCTCTCCCACTTGATCAACATAGATCAACTGCAGCGTACCGAGCATGGCGGTTTGATTATCGGACGTGAAGGTGAAAAGGTTGTCAACAGCCATAAATTTCTGACTGTGTTCCTTGCACCGGAATACCTGCTTGTAAAAGACGAAAACCGTACTATCGGTACGGTTGACAAGGTCTACCCGGTTGGCACACGCTTTGCGCTGGCGGGTATGGCATGGGAGACGGTGGATGTAAATGAAAAATCAAAGGTTATTTTCGTTAAGCGGGTACCCGGGATATCGGTTGTGGACTGGAATGTGGACTTTACTGCTGAGCTTCATACTGTTCTAGTCCGTAAGATTCGCAGTATTCTGAAAGAGAATAATGCATATCCTTATTTAAGCCCGCGCTGCCAGGAAAGATTGGCAGAAATTCAATATATTGCCCGTAATTGCTGTATACTGGATAATCTCGTGACCCCGTTGTCCGATAAAAAATATGCCGTCTTCCCCTGGGTGGGAACAAGGCAGTTAATTACATTAAACTACGCATTAAGGCACAGAAAAATAAAGAGTAAGCTCCCCTGGATCACCTGTGTTTATCTTGAGGTTGTTTTCGACGGGACCAAAGAGGAATTGGAGAATATCATCTGCGATATTCTTCGCAGTGACCTTGACCTATATGACCTGCCGCTGCCTGATAAGGTGCAGATTGACGGGAAGTATAACGAGTTCATCCCGCTTGGACTCCTTCGCAAGCAATTTATTGAAGATTATCTCGATTTTGAAGGGCTCAAAAATGATTTAATCCGCTAAGATGCTGTCATCAATTATTAATGAAGTCCTATGCAGTAATATTTATCTATAATCATTAATACTAATTGATGAAGTCCTATATAATAAGAGATATTTCCGGAGGAACATAATGAAAATCGCAGTTTTAAGTGATATACACAGTAATTATGCAGCATTGGAAGAATGTCTTGAATATGCCTTGAGTAAAGGCATAGAATACTTCTTATTTTTAGGGGATTATATCAGTGACATCCCCTACCCTCAGCGTTCCATGCTTATGCTATATGATTTAAGCGAAAAATATAAATGCTGGTTTATAAGAGGGAACCGGGAAGAATATATGACAGACTACAGGCTTAATGGGGAAAAAGGATGGATTAACGGCTCATGCTCCGGATCTTTGCTTTATACATATAACAATCTGACAAATAGAGATTTTGAATTCTTCAAGAATATACCCAATAAATTAAGCATAAGCATTCCGGAATATCCATCATTTAACTGCTGCCACGGTTCAATGAATTTCACACGGGAGCTGCTGAATATAAACAGTGAGAATGCAAAAAAGGCTTTAGAATGCCTGGAAACCGACACACTAATATGCGGTCATACCCACGTACAGGGAACTTTTGAGTATATGGGCAAAAGACTTATAAATCCTGGTTCTGTCGGGATACCCTGGTATTATGATGGTAAAGCGCAATTTGCAATAATTCATGGTACTAAGGGTGAATGGCATGAAGAATACATTCAATTGGATTATGACAGGGACAAAATCCTTAAGGCTTATGAGACTAGCGGACTTAATGAGCTTGCACCCATGTGGTCGGTTCTAATTAAAGAAGCCATAATGACAGGAAGAGATTCAACTTATAAAGTTTTAGCAAGAGCTATGGAAATGTGCAGGGAAGAAACCGGGGAAGCAAATTGGCCCTATATTCCCGAGAAATATTGGGAAACTGCCATTGCGGAACAAGGTATCAGTAAAATATAAACTATAAAGAGGGAGACAAACCGGATTACCACTTGGGATGGGGAGTAGCTAAGGCAGAATTATTCCATAAGGTAAGTCGTCATTGTCAATGATCCCAGTTCACAGGATTTATTGTAAACAGTGATTTTATCATCTTCATCCGATGCTCCGAGTACATATAAGAGAGGATAAAAGTGATCCGGAGTCGGTACTGCCAGCTTGGCAATATTGCCAAGCTCATTATATTTCAGGATATTGTCATGGTTCCTGTTAAGAATGCTCTCGTATATATAATCATCGAACTCATAAGCCCAGTCAAAGCCCTTATCTGCCCTGTGCCAATCAACCAGCCTCAAATTGTGAACAATATTCCCGGAACCTAATATCAGCACACCCTGCTCTCTCAAGCTTCTTAGCTCCTGTCCAATTATGTAATGCTCCCTGGGAGAAGCATATGCGTCAATACTGATTTGAAATACCGGGATGTCTCTTTCCGGATACATATGAACCAAAACCGACCAGGTTCCATGATCAATACCCCAGGAATTATCGTATATCGTTTCTCTGGATATCAGCTCTCCGCAAACCCTGGCTGTGTCCGGTGAACCTGCCGTGTTATACGAAACCTCATATAATTCACGGGGAAAGCCATACATATCATATATAGTCCTTGGATTCTCATCGTTCATTATTTTGGTCTCTTTTGTATACCAGTGAGCCGAAACAGATAATATCACCTCGGGCTTTGGTATCCTTTCTGCAATACTTCTCCATCCCCTTGTGTATTCATTATCCTCAATGGCATTCATCGGTGATCCATGCCCTACAAATAAAACCGGCATCCTAGACATATTTTCATATCTCCTTCACGAATCGATTATGCAGGCAGCTGCAGCACTTATATATATATATTACTACATATTCCGCATTTTTACTAATATAACTTTAGCATATTAAATACCTGTTTAATGCAAATACATAATAATAAGACATGGGTTAGAGGTATTGGCAATCCTTGTAATATACTTATAAAATGCCTGCCTGTTACTAATACGTGTCCATGCAAATTCACAATATTAAAATTTATAATATAAAAAAAGTATAAAATAATAATAAAAAAATATTGACAATATAAACCATGCCTGATATTATGTAAGCAAGCGATTACTTCGGTAGGTGATTATTATTAAAAACAGTATTCTTCATAGAAAAGACCGATTGGTAATATCGGCAATTGAGATAATAGATGAACTTGGAATTCAGGGATTATCCACAAGAGAGATTGCCAAGAGGCAGGATATATCGGATGCCACACTATTCCGCCATTATAAGAGCAAGAATGACCTTTTAAATGCAATTCTTGAGTTTTTCACCAAGTTTGATGAGGATATATTCCAGACGGCACTCATAAAAAATCTCAGGCCCTTTGATGCAATAATCTTTATTTTAGGATCTGTAGCTGAATATTATGAGAATTATCCCGCTATCACTGCTGTTATGCAGATGTTTGATGTTTTTCGATATGAACCCGAATTGTCAGACAAGGTTAAGGAGATTTTTGACAGAAGGCTTCAGATGATGGTTCAGTTTATCGATGATGCTAAAAAAGCGGGTGAACTTAAGCACGATATTGACAGCGAAGCCGCAGCATTGCTGATAGCAGGTTCTTTCCGTGAAATTTGCCTGAAGTGGAGGCTTCACGACAAAAACTTCGCTTTGAAAGACAAAGTAATTAACACCATATCTGCATTTTTACAATGCATAAGCTTATCTTAGCATAAGCTTATATTTTATCTTACTTCTAAAAAAACCATGTGATACTCATCGGGTTATATACAATCAAATATCCCGATGATGAATTGGAGGTTGTTATGAATAAGGTTCTGGTAGTAGATGATGCCGCATTTATGAGGCTGACTATTAAAAAAATGCTTGAGAAAAACGGTTATGAAGTTATCGGCGAGGCATGCAACGGCCTGGAAGGTGTGGCTAAGTATAAGGAGCTTAAGCCGGATATAGTAACAATGGACATAACCATGCCCGAGATGGACGGAATTGAAGCAATCAAGGCCATCAGGAAGCTTGACCCCCAGGCCAACGTAGTAATGGTATCAGCCATGGGTCAGGAGTCTTTAATAAAGGAAGCTGTCCTAAACGGTGCAAAATCCTTTATTGTAAAACCCTTCAGGGAGGACCATGTTGTTAAAACACTGGGCAAAATATTACATGACGGAACAATTTTCTAAAGCAAGGAGGTGATTATTTGACAGATCAATTTACTAACGAGCCGATGCTGGAAATGTTCATATATGAAACAACTCAGCTGACTGAGCAATTAGAACAATTGATACTGGATTGTGAAAAGGCTAAGAGTTTTAATTCTGAAGCCATCAATGAAATCTTTCGTATAATGCATACGATAAAGGGTTCTTCGGCAATGATGATGTTTCAAAGCATCTCAACCTTAGCTCACACCCTTGAAGACATCTTTTATCTGCTTCGTGAAAACAATCCGAAAAATGTTGATTTTACTGCCCTGTCCGACTTTGTTCTTGAAAGCGTGGATTTTATTAAATCGGAAGTGGAGAAGATTAAGCTGGGGAATAATTCCGACGGAGATTCCTCTGCTTTGATTAATTCACTTAAGGATTTCATGTCGGTAATACAGGAAAACAATAATATTAAGGGCAAGGGAAAGAAAAAAAGCCAGGTTAAGCCTCAGGAAGAAAAGCAACAGTATTATATCAGCCAGGAAAAGCTGCCGCCCGTACTTCATCCCAATACATATAAAGCCGTTGTGTATTTTGAAGAAGGCTGCGAAATGGAGAATATTCGTGCATATACAATAATCCACAAGCTTAAGGATGTGACGGATGAGTATTGTTATCAGCCCGAAGATATTATAGATAACGACGACAGCGCTGAGGTCATCAAACAGGAAGGCTTCACCATATACTTAAAGTCAGACTATTCATATGAGAAAATGCTTGAATTCTTCGAAGACACCATATTCCTTCAAAAGCTAATTTTAACCCAGCTGGAGGACGACAGTGAGTTCCTGCAGCATTCTGATAAAAAGCAGGCGCCTTCACTTACTAACCCGGTAAAAATACCTGCTGTAAATAATACAGGCAGTCAGGTCATTGAGCAGGATGATAGTGCATCCCATGTCAAGTCCTCGATGCAAAATGTCATCAGCGTTAATTTATCAAAGCTGGACAGGCTGATGGACTTGGTAGGTGAAATGGTTATAGCGGAAGCAATGGTAATCCAGAACCCGGATCTTAAGGGACTGGAGCTTACCGATTTTAACAAGGCTGCCAGCCACCTCAATAAAATAACCGATGAGCTTCAGGATATCGTGATGTCCATCCGAATGGTCCCTATTGCTGCTACATTCCACAAAATGCAAAGAATTCTGCGTGATATGTGCAAGAAGCTTAACAAGGATGCCGACCTTCAGATTATCGGTGATGAAACCGAGGTGGATAGAAATATTATTGACCATATCTCCGATCCACTGATGCATTTGGTCAGAAACTGCCTGGATCATGGCATTGAATTGCCTGAGGANNCCATATCTCCGATCCACTGATGAAACAATTCGGCAACCTCCGAAGAAATTGCCGCTGCCAGTGAAGAACTGTCAAGCCAGGCTATACTGCTTAAGGAAATGGTAAGTAAATTCAAGCTGAATACCAATGCCAATACTCCGAAAAATGATGAAATCAGCCCTGAGGTTCTGAGGATGCTGGAGAACCTGTCCGACAGAAAGTTTGCAAATAAAAGCATTGCAGAAAAGAACGATGGAGGCACTGCTTCTTCAAAAAGCAAAACAGCGATAAGCGACAGGGAATTCGGTAAATATTAGTCTATACCATAAGGTTTGTATATAATCCCCCCCTAACTTCCTCTTAACGGACAGAGTATGGCTTGGAAATGAAGTATACTTCATGCCAGGCCATACTCCGTATCCGGAGGAACCGGTGCAACCGGCTGATTAACCACTCATATATAGACAAACATCATGCCTTGAGTTATAAATATATATATATATCATTACCGATAAAACAATATAGCAGATAGTGCGGCAAAATTGTATGGGGGTGCACACATTGCAGATGAATATATTGGCCGGCAATAATCCGGAGCTTGAAGCTGCTGCCTTGTCAAGTATCGGAGACGGTGTTATTACAACCGACACAAAGGGAATAATTCTATTTATGAACCGCGCAGCATTTGAAATCAACGATATGGATTCCGATACAATCGTTGGCCAGTCATTCGAAGAGACCTTCTTTTTTATGGACGCATACTCGAAAGAAAGAGCCGAAAGTCCTGTTGAAAGAGCATTACACAATGATGCGGTAACCGGTCTGAAAAACAATACCGTTCTATATACAAAAAAGAAAAATGAAAAATACGTGTCCGCAACCTGCTCTCCTATAAAATCACCGGACGGAGCTACCCTTGGCGTCGTAGTGGTACTCAGGGATATATCCAGGCTTAAGTCGGTTGAGATGAAGCATATTACCGAGAAGGACAACCTTAGGGGAATATTCAATAACGTGCCGATTGGCATGGTCATGCTTGACAGCAATGAAAGAATTATCTATGTGAATGATACCGCACTGCAGTTTTTCAAGTACAGCAGAGAGCAGATTATCGGAATGCGTTTCGGTGACAGCTTCAAATGTCTGGGGAGCCTTGAAGATGAATGTTCCTGCGGATATGGCCGGAAATGCACCAATTGCGAGATAAGAAAGGCTTACATCCGTGCAATAAAGAACGGAAAAGCAGCCAATAATATTGAACTTAAGAAGATGCTTTCAATTAAAGGCAAAGAGAAGGAATTCTGGTTCAGAGCCAGTGTCTCTCCTGTTCTAACCGAAGAAGGCCGTTGCGCTGTGGTCTCTTTGCTGGATATTACCGATAGCAAGAACAGAGAAAAGGATATTATTAAATCCAGGGACTATATAAACACAATACTGGATCAGATGCCCTCCCTTGTCTGGAAGACAAATGAGAAAGTTGAGTGTAATTATGTGAACAAGGTATGGATCGATTATACGGGCAGCTCATTGGAAGAGGTATCGAAGTACGGCTGGACCAATATTATGCATCCCGATGATCTTGAACATTATCTTAATGCCCGATTAAGTGCCATGGAGACATTGGAAAGCTTCCAGGTGGAAACGCGAATCCGCCGGTATGACGGCAGCTATCGCTGGTGCCTTACCACAGCCACCCCTTGTTATGATTTGGATGGCAGATATTCCGGTTATATCGGCAGCATCTATGACATAAATGACAGAAAGGAAGCTGAGCTGAAATATCGTTCCCTTGTTATGAATATGCTCAGCGGCTATGCTTATTATAGAATAATATATGACGATAACAATAAGCCTTGTGATTTGAAAGTAGTTGAAGTAAACAGGGAATTTGAGCGCCTCTTTCAGCTTTCGGAGAGGAAAACAATCGGCCGGTATTACTCCGAGATATTTCCTAACAGTGTAAGTAAAGTAATCAAGGCTATTCGAAATAATACAAAAAAACTGGCCGGCGGAAAGTGTGTAAAAATAAATGAACTCTATTCAAAGGCCTATAAGAAATGGTTTTCACTTACTATCTACAGTCCTACAGAGGGCGAAATCGTTACAATTTTTATGGACATAACCTACCTTAAGCAATCCGAGTACAAGCTGATTGCGGCCAAGGAGGCTGCTGAAGCCGCAAACAAGGCAAAAAGTGAATTTTTAGCAAACATGAGTCATGAGATCCGAACCCCCCTCAACGGTATGGTCGGAATGGTGGACCTTACTCTTCTCACCGAGCTTAGCAACGAACAGAAGGATAACCTGATTACAGCCAAGGCATGCGCAAATTCCCTTCTTAATATCATCAATGATATATTGGATTTCTCCAAGATGGAGGCTGGGAAGCTGACCATAGACNNTGAATATGATGGATGAGGTAATAAAAACCCACTCCAAACGAATTGAGGAAAAGGGATTGTCATTTACCTGCACATGTGATCCTTCGATCCCCCATTTCCTTATTGGAGACCCCAACAGGCTGAAGCAGGTATTAAACAATCTGCTGAGCAATGCAATAAAGTTTACTCCAAAGGGCAGCATTTCACTCACTGTTCAAAACATAACCCGGAACGATAATGAGGTAGAACTGAAATTTGCCGTATCAGATACCGGAATAGGGATATCTGCAAAGGATACCGTTAATCTGTTCAAGAGCTTCAGCCAGCTCAATGACCCTGCTGCAAAGAAATATGACGGTACCGGACTTGGACTGGCAATATCAAAAAACCTTGTGGAAAGAATGGGCGGACAAATCGGCCTCGATAGCATAGAGGGAGAAGGCAGCACCTTCTATTTCCGGTTAAAATTCAGGCTGGGCAGCCAATATATCAGGAATAAGACGGAACCCATCCCTTACATTCAGAAATCGTCAAAACAGCTCTCCATCCTCCTTGCCGAGGACGATGAAATCAACCAAAAGGTTATCTTAAAAATGCTTCAGGAAAAGGGATACAAGGTAGATACCGCTGACAACGGTAATAAAGCATTGTCATTATATAACCGCGGCAAATATGATGTAATCCTGATGGACATACAGATGCCGGAGATAAATGGTATTGAAGCGACGCAGAAAATCAGGGAAAATGAACCGGAGGGAAAACATATTTCAATCATTGCGCTTACATCATATGCATTGCATGGCGACAGGGAAAGGTTCTTAGCTATGGGCATGGACGGATATGTATCAAAGCCTGTTAACATGAATGAGCTGTTTGATACTATAGAAGGCCTGTCTTCAAAATATTCGCAAAATGCTTCATTTGTTCCGGACAAGGCAGCTATATCAAAAGAAGGCAATGTTGTATACGAGTCCGGGAAGAAACAGCCTCATGGCAATAAGCTTACTCAAGCGCTGCATAAAATTGCGGACGAAATTAAGGATATGCAAGCTGCCCTGGAGAACTGTGATCTGACGGTTGTTGAGAACAGGGCACATAATATTAAGACCCTGGCTAATGATATTGATGCAATAGAGCTCAAGGATACTGCCTTTAAGATTGAGCTTGCAGCCAGGCGCGGGAATATTGATGATGCACTTGCCAATATGAAGCATTTGGAGCTGGAATTGTCCATATATAATAATTCTTATGGTATTTAGCCAAATAAATTATGAGAGGAGAAACAGATATGAAGATACTAATTGCAGAAGATGACCTGACCAGCAGAAAATTTTTATTCAAGGTTCTTTCTCAGTATGGCGAATGTGATTTGGTAGTAGACGGACTTGAGGCATTGGATGCCTATCTTTTGGCACATAAGGAGGCCAAGCCTTACGATCTGATCTGTCTGGACATTATGATGCCTAAAGTAGACGGAGTCAAGGTGTTAAAAAACATTAGGGATCTGGAGGCTCAAAAGGGAATACCCCAGGAAAAGCGTGCCAAAATCATTATGACCACGGCGCTTGCAGAAACACAGTATGTCCAGAATGCATTTGACATAGGATGCGACGCATACGCCGCAAAACCGATTGATATAGCAAAATTAACCGAAGTTCTGACTAATCTTGGATTAATTAATTCAGATAAATAACCTGCTCTGTTGATTATACGGAGTACTTTGCATATAAAAACATATACCCCCGGGTTTTCCGGGGGTATTATCTGCCTGCAATATATAAATACAGCTTTTATAATATGAATATGAACGGAGAACGAAATTATAAAAATGTAAGGCAGCATAAGGTATCATAGACTAATTGGCGGCAACATTTGATCTCCAATAATATCCTAAATGTACTGCCTTACATGGACTCCTCTTCCGCTTAAGTATTCCTTGATTTCTCTTACAGTATAGTTCCTTGCGATTTTAGGCGAGTATAGCATTGAACTGATAATTCCTGCCGAAGCACCGGTTTCTGTAAAAACCTCATATAAATGCTCAAGCTTGCCGGCTCCCCCTGAAGCAATAACCGGAATTCCGACATTTTGGCATATCATATCGGTAATGTCAATATCGTAGCCCTGATGCGTACCGTCATTATCTATACTGTTGACCACTATTTCACCTGCCCCCAGGCTTTCACCTCTTTTTGCCCATTCAATCGCATCCATACCTGTAAATACTCTTGCTCCGTCGATGGCAATTTCATAACCGGAAGGGATTTTATCAGACTTACCAACCTTTTTTACCTGCATGCTTAAAACTATGCACTGGGAACCGAATTCCCTGGCGCCCTCGCTAATAATCATAGGATTCCTTACAGCCATTGAGTCCACGCTGATCTTTTCAGCGCCAGCCTTCAATACTTCAAACATATCCGCCGCATCCTTTATACCGCCGCCGACTGTGAAGGGTACAAAAACCTCTGCCGCAACCTTTTCAACCATTTTTATATCAATCTTCCTCTTCTCTGCACTTGCCAAAATATCATAAAATATAATCTCGTCAATCTGCATATCATATACTTTTCGTGCAACAGATGTAACATCCTCAATATCTATGTTATTTTGAAACTGGTTTGCTTTGGTCACCATACCGTTAATCACATCAAAGCAAGCTATAAGTCTTTTTGTCAGCATAATTATCCTCCATCTATAAAAAACTAATCGGTTCCTGACCCATATATGCCTATTCTATAAGGCTGCAAAATTATTCAAAATCCGCAACCCAACCGGTCCGCTCTTTTCAATATGGCATTGGGAAGCATAAATGTTGTCATGTGATATCATAGCGGTAAATTCCTGCCCGTAAAATGAAACGGCCAATATATCCTCCTGATTTTCGGGGACTGCGTGGTATGAATTAACAAAATACAAATAAGCATTTTCCTTATCCAGATTATCAGTCAGTACACTGTCCTTCTTCCAATCAAGCTTGTTCCATCCTATCTGCGGTACTCTGACCTTGCTCTTATCAAATTTCACGACCTTACCCTTAAGCCATCCCAGGCATTTGGCATCGCCCTCTTCGCTGTGTTCAAACAATATCTGAAGGCCTACGCATATTCCCATAAAGGGAATGCCCCTTTTCAGCACACACTCCTCCAATATATCAATGATGTCCAGCTCCTTAAGGGAATCCATGGTTGCTTTTGCAGAGCCCACTCCCGGCAAAATAATCTTCGTTATATCGCTAAACTCATCGGCTTTGGATATCAATCTGCAATTGATATTTAGTTTGTTGCAGGCATTTAAAACACTATGTGAATTTCCTGCTTTGTAGTCAATAATACCAATCATGCCCTACCACTCCTCATCTATCTGTCTGTTGTAAAGCCATTTTGCTTCATTAGTGAATACTCTAATGATTAAAGTCACGCAATTGTTTAACCTGTTTATTCAATATCATTTCATAATTATACACTATAAAATTCAATATGAAAATTTGTTTTTTCAAATACAAGTTATCTTGCGTAATTTTTGTTACTTTAGAAACCTGAAAATGATTGCTTGACTTCCTATTTCAGGATAAATTATACTTTTTATAAGAATAGCTATTGACTTCGACGTTACGTCGTAGTTTATCATGTCAGAACGGAGAAAGATACCTTTTTGGTTTTGAAGCATATAATGCACTTATTCATGATCTCCGTTCCGATAATAAAAAATTCGCCGCTATAACTCCGTACGGTTCAACATCAAACGGTCTATATATATTATCGCAATTGATAGATGCACGGCGTTCGGCACACGAATTCTGGAAGATAAAACATATGTATTTATCAGCTGATAACAGCAAGAAAATGCAAAAGGCCTCCGAGTTATCAAGGTTTTTCTCTTACTGATTGACTTCCTTCTTTTGGCAATATATAATAAACTTAATTTATTACTGCAGGCAAATATCTGAAGTGCATGCAGATAAATCAATACGGATAAATGGAGGTATATGCAATATGGATAAGGATTTAGTAATTAAGATGTACTCATTTACTATTGATTGCACTGAGCCTTATGAATTGGCAAAATTTTATGCAAGCCTGCTCAAGTGGGAAGCAGCACAATTTGACGAGGTTTATGCTTGTGTATACCCTCCGGGCACCAACCAGGGGACATATCCTTGCATATTGTTTCAGAAGAATCCTGCGTATAAGCCTCCCGTATGGCCTGAAAAGCCTGAAGCCCAGCAGCAAATGGCTCATATTGATTTTGCGGTTAATGATGTGGAAAAGGCAGTTCAGTATGCTATTAAATGCGGAGCAAAAATGGCAGATGATCAATTTTCTGATCACTGGCGAGTTATGTTTGATCCCGCCGGACATCCTTTCTGCTTATGCAATATGAAAAACCTGATTGAAAGCGAACATTTTGCGCTTTTATAACTCCGGCTCTCTTGTAAATATGCCTTAATTAATAAATTGTCTCCTGATATGTTAATATTAACTCTGCCAAGCAAATCATAAGCTGGTAAGCAGGCTTATTAAGTTTTTGAATTATTATAAGCATATGCCGGCAAGGAGAAAACCGATGGACGGGATAAAGATTATTCACAGGTCAATTATTGCAGATGAATGTGTCTAATGGCAGCCAAAGGGAAAGAGAATTTTTATAAGAAACTTAATTTTATTGAAAGGCCCAATGAACATTACGGTGCAGGCATGATCCAATTCATCGAATGAACAGGGCCTCCGCCAGCATAATTAAGAATGCTCCGGTGCCGTGCTTGTCATTTTCTTCAACGGGGCGGTTGTAATAATGCTCTAATGTGCCGCTTTCGATGCAGGTTCCTATGCATATATCAGGAATAATAACCTTGCCATTTTCTATACGTACGGTATTTAGTATCCCTTCCACTCCCTTTTCCATGTTTTTTATGTACTGCAGCGGAAGGGTTCCTATTCTTATGCATTTTGCAAGCGCTGCGGTAATCAGGCAGGAAGCGGAATTCTCAAGCCAGTTTCTTTTATCCTCTGTTTTATCAATTACCTGGAACCATCTGCCGCTTTCATGCTGATACCGGCACACAGCAGTTAAAATATCTCTCTCAACCTCGGCTATTCTTTCATAATCCTTATGCTCCTTTGGCAGAAGCTCCAAAATCTCTGCAATGGCCATCACAAACCAGCCGATAGCCCTGCCCCAGACCTCCTGGGAATAGCCTGTTGTTTTGTCCGCCCATGGAGCCTGCTTAGTGCAGTCATAGCCGTGGTGAAGAAGTCCCCTCTCATCCCTCATGGTTTTGTACATGGTCAGGACCTGCTCTGCTGCCATATCGTAAAACTCCGGCTTATCAAATTCCCGGGCATACATAACCATAAGAGGAGAAGCCATGTACAGGCCGTCCAGCCATACCTCATTGAAACAACCCTTACCATGCCAGAAGGTTCCCTTTTCCGTAACAGGAAACTCCTTGAGGCTTTCCGTCAGATACTTAATTGCTATGGCATATCTCTCATCATGAGTTCTTCTATATAAATTAAACAGAAGGATGCCAGGCTGCCTGAAATCCAAAGAATCCAATGAGCACCATCCTGTTTCAGGGTGCGGAATTGTCCCGTCCTCAGTAATTACATTATCTGCCCATGACTTGATATAATTCTCGTACTTTTCCTTGTTGACCAGGCGGCTCATCTTCTCAAAGCCTGAAAGAAGCACTCCGTTATGATAATTGAACAAATGCTCATAGGAAGGGATTTTACCGTCAGGATATTGTTCTATTATATTATCGCATAGCAGGATGCCGTATTCTAAAAGGTTCTCTCTCATCTTCTATCACCTATTTATAAAAGTTATCAGTTTCTTTATCAATCACGGCTGTTTTCCGATATAGGCAAGAATCCCGCCGTCAACATACAGAATATGGCCGTTAACGAAGTTTGACGCATCACTTGCCAGGAAAACTGCCGGTCCGATCAAATCCTCCGGTGTACCCCAGCGTGCTGCAGGAGTCTTTGATATTATGAAGCGGTCGAAGGGGTGGCGTGAGCCGTCGGGCTGAATTTCGCGAAGCGGCGCTGTCTGAGGTGTTGCTATGTATCCGGGGCCTATGCCGTTGCACTGTATATTATACTGCCCATATTCGGAGCAAATATTGCGCGTAAGCATCTTAAGGCCGCCCTTCGCAGCAGCATATGCTGAAACGGTTTCACGTCCCAGCTCCGACATCATTGAACATATATTGATTATCTTGCCATGGCCTCTTTTTATCATTGAGGGGATGACTGCCTTAGACATTATGAAAGGCCCAATAAGATCCACATCGATAACCCTTCTGAAATCCTCTGCGCTCATCTCACACATGGAAATTCTCTTGATTATCCCGGCATTGTTTACGAGAATATCAATTACTCCCACTTCCCTTTCGATAGTCGCAACAAGCTCATATACGGCCTTTTCATCCGTTACATCGCAGACATATCCCCTTGCATCAATTCCGTCCGCCCTGTAGCTTTCAAGTCCCTTATCCACCAGTTCACGGTTTATATCATTAAATACCACTGTGGCGCCCGCCCGGGCATAACCCTTTGCAATTGCATAGCCTATACCATACGAAGCGCCTGTAATGAGAGCTATCTTTCCCTTTAAGCTGAACATAAACGGCATCCTTTCATATTTATTGAATTTTACCTTTATCCTGGTTCTTGCGGTAATCTATATACTAAATACATATCTTCCAAAACGGAAGTATAAGAAGTCATGCATATGACAGTGAATTATCTGCCGGTCCATGCCCGCAGCGACTTATGTCTAATGACATTTACCTCAAGCTTCGTGTTTCAATAAAGTCCATATCATTAAACTCCTGGTTTTCGCCGCACATTGCCCATATGAAGGAGTAAGCCCTTGTTCCTACACCCGAATGGATTGACCAGCTTGGTGAAATAACCGCTTCCTCGTTATGCATTACTATATGCCTTGTTTCATCCGGCTCGCCCATCATGTGGAACACTGCATCATTATCACCCATATCCAGATAAAGATAAACCTCCATGCGCCTGTCATGAGTATGTGAGGGCATGGTGTTCCAGTTTGAGCCGGGCTCAAGCTGTGTCAGCCCCATTGCAAGCTGACAGCTTTTTATTACTTCAGGATGTATGTACTGATTGATTACACGCTTGTTGCAGTCCTGGGCGCTTCCCAGCGGAACCTTTTTCGCCTTTGTGATATCAATCTTTACAATGGGATATGAAGCATGTGCAGGGCAAGATACAACATAAAACTTAGGAGGCTCCTTGCTGTCTTCCGCCATGAAGGCAATATCCTTGCTGCCCATTCCGATATAGATGCCGTCCCTTGGGTTCATTTCGTATTTAACACCGTCAACTGTGATAACACCCTTGCCGCCTATATTGATGCAGCCCATCTCCCTTCTCTCCAGGAAATATTCACTGGCAAGCTCCTTGCCGCCTTCCAGGTGAAGCTCCTCGGATACGGGCATCAGTCCTGCGACTATTATTCTGTCATTATGGCTGTATACCATTTTTATCTTGTCCCCGGCAAACAGCCCCTGGATATGAAATTCCTCTCTTAACCTGTCGGTTGTATAATACTTTACATCCTTTGGATTAGAAGCGTATCTTATTTCCATTAAAATGTCCTCCTGTATTTTCTATGTGTATATAGTTTACTAAAAATTAGATGTTTACTTTAATTTAACAAATATATTCATATCTATCAAGAGATTAAATGAAATTTAACTTTATTTATCAATTTAATACACATTATAAAGCCCTCCTGCTCTGTTCCGCTGATCAATAAGTATTCATAGCCGTCAATCTGCTCACGTTTACAATAAAACTTGGGAATTTCAACAAAGATGTTACCTTTGCTGCATTCTGTATGAAACTCTTCTTCATCGCTGTATATTATTCTCACTTTACCTTTTTTACTAAACCTGATATTGCAAATTTATATTCATCTGTTTCTAAATCCTATAATCATTATGATTTTATAACTTATTTTAACTTATTATTAATATATAGCAATATATTTTTAATTTGACTCCCTAATCCTGGAAGAATAGTAATATATGTTATCTGCTACTGTAATTGAAGACTATTTTTTGTTTATCATATAGAAGAAATGATATATGGAATTGATGTGAACCGGATGAACTATTCATGCTTGATTTTGAGAAATATTTGCAGGATAAAGCAGACCTGCAGCATCTCATCAATGAAGCAAATCGTAAGGTTAATACATATTTAAAGGAATAGACCCGTACCGGCTATTTAGCTGTTACGTAAACCTTACAGTATTTGTATACGGGTCCTATCTTAATTGTAATGACAGCTTCGCCCTCTGATACTCCCGTAACCACTCCGCTATTTGATACTTTTGCAATTGACGGGTTGCTGGAGCTCCAGGATATTTTGCTGCAATCCTTATGTCCTGTTGAAAGCTTAAGAGTATCCCCGCCTACTTCTAATAAACTATTGTTGCAATCATATACCAGTTTATCATAGTACATTATATTTACATCTTCATACGGAATACGATCCGCTGTTGCAGATCCATATTCTACATAAACGCGAATATCCTCACTCATGAATTTAAAGGCTTCTTCACCAATATCAATATCACCGGTCGGCAAGAATAGCAGAGACAGCTTAAAGTTACATAAGAAAGCTCTGTCTCCTATCCTTTTAAGACTACCCGGAAGATTAACCTCTTCAAGTGAATAGCAATAACCAAAGGCATCATCGCCAATATCAGTAACTCCCTCCGGAATAGTTACCTTCATAATTGAATCATTGCCATAAAATGCTCCGGGTGCAATCTTAACTACGCCCTTTGGTATCGATACATTACTCTTATATCCCTTATAATATACCAGTATCTTATTGACAATCAGAAAATCATCCTTCTTATTATTAAGCCATGGTGTGCTGTCAAATGCATATGAGCCAATATCCTTAATGCTTTTTTACACTCTTTAGTTTTTGACAGTCATAAAATGCATGCTCTTCAATCTCCCTGACATTCTTAGGTATAGTTATAGACTCCAGACCACCGGAGGAAAATGCACTCATTCCTATTGTTTTAACAGTATCAGGTATTGTAAAGGTTTTTATTGTTCTCGGAACCATTACCAATCGGTCGAGCTTCTTATTATACAGGACTCCTGATACGGAAGTAAAATTAGGATTATCTTTGTCTATTTTGATATTCTTAAGCTTATTACAACCCACAAATGCTCCGGGGTCAATTACCTCCAAATTGGCAGGAAGATTTACGGTTGTCAGATTATAGCAGCTGTCAAAGGCCTGGTTTCCGATCTCTGTTAAGGAGTCCGGAAATGTTACTGTTTTTAAGCCCTGGCAGCCTGCAAAGGCATAGTAATCTATAAAGGTCAAGGTATCAGGAAAGATTACTTCTTCCAGATTAGAGGCTTCAGCAAAGCTTTTGTTCCAAATAGAATATACCCCTTCAGGCACCGTGTAGCTTTTTTCAGGCTTTCCTGCCGGATAGCAGTAGATACTGGTTTTATACTTGGAAAACATCACGCCGTCCACACTGGTGAAATTAGGGTTCTCCGGATCCACATCAATGCTCTGCAGTTTGAGGCAATCCTGGAAGGAACAGCTATGTAAGCTGTATAATGTCTTCGGTATACTGACCTTCTCCAGCTTGGGATTATAGCTGAAGCAATGGATTCCCAGTACTTCGACGCCATCCAGAAGAACAACCTCCTTCAGGTTAATGCATTCATCAAAATAAGTATACTGTATCTCCTTAATTGAGCCGGGTACCGTTATCTTTGTTACAAACTCTTTTCCTGCAAATGCCTTATCAGCAATATCACTAACCTTATCAGGTATTATGACATGCTTTTTATTTCCCTTATACTTCATAAGGACGCCATTCTTAATCTCAAAATCAGATTCTGCATATGCGGTCCGGTACCTGCCAAATCCTGTTTATATACTCATCATCAATATCAATGACATTACAGCAAATACCTGCCCGATTACCAATAAAGCTTTTCTGCTCTTCATTTATCTTCACCCCACATCCTTACTATACTACATGCCTGCCGCAGTTTTTTACAATCTTTGATACATATTCAATAATGTATAAACACATTTTATTTACTGATTACTTTGCGAAAATATTGTTATACTCTAATTATACATTATTCGACCATTTATAATAGTGACAAATGTCAGATTCTTTACTACTCTTATTGTAATACTTGTGGTATAATTTGTCATAATTGCAATGCGAGGCATTACAACAGCAAAGTAACAGGACAGGAGGTGCTGAAGTGGAAAAAATACTAGTCATGGAGGATGATCAAAGCATCCGGGACGAGCTATGCACTCTTCTGCGTGCCAACGGATATATTCCTGTTGCCCAGCCACCCTGCGACCTTGCTCTTCTGGATATCAACATGCCGGGAGAAAACGGATATGAAATCTGCCGGAAGCTGCGTCAGACCTCGGACATTCCCATCATCTTTTTAACAGCCCGGGATACTCCGGAGGATGAGCTGCTTGGTTTCTCGGTTGGCGCCGACGATTATATCCGCAAGCCTTATAATTCCGCCGTACTGCTTGCACGAATCAGCAGGCACTTAAGGTGCAATGCCGCTGCGGTGCTTAAGGCAAAGGGTATCTCCCTGGATCTTGAAAGCCTGACAGTATCCTCCGGCACATCCTCAATCGAGCTTACCAAAAATGAAGCGCGCATTCTTGCATGCCTGATGAAAAGGGAGCTATGCACCAGGGAAGAGATTATTGAAGACTTATGGAATAACAGCCTGTATATAGATGAAAATACTTTGTATGTTAATATCAACCGTCTGAGAAGCAAGTTAAAAGCAATCGGCTGCGGGCATTTGATTACAACTGCACGTGGTGTGGGATACCGTCTGTAGAAACTAATGATTAGGAGGATGGTTGCTCCTCCTGCCGCCTGAAGGCAGTGAGCTCATGCAACCTTAAGAGATTATGAAATTGCGAAATTATATATCCTCTAAGTGTCTGCCTCTATGCTTTATCGTTTTGGCCGCTACAGTACTCTTCTTCCTGTCTAAGCTGCAGGGAACCAATATCGGCATAATACTTTTTACTGAAGCATCTCTTATCCTTATAACCATGCTTTGGCTAGCTGCCGGATTCCTTGTGCAGCGTAAAAGGTACAACACCCTTAAACAAATCATCGGGGAACTTGATGAAAAATATCTTCTGGGCGAGGTGCTTCCGAAGCCCCGGGATGAAAATGAGATGCTGTATTATGAAATAATGAAGACCGTATCGCAAAGCGCAATAACCGCTGTTGAAGCTGCCAGGCGTGAGAAGGACGAGTATCAGGAATATGTCGAAGGCTGGATTCATGAGATAAAAGCTCCCCTTACCGCCTGCTCCCTGATTCTTGATAATGACGCCAATGTAAGTAAGCTCCGCCGGGAGCTAAAACGGGCCGATAACCTGACTGAAAGCATCCTGTATTACGCCCGTATGAAGAATCCCGAGAAGGATACGATAATACGCCCATTTTCGGTTGCAGCCGTTATAGAAGAAGCCGTCAAGTCCCAGATGACACTTCTGATTGCCGCCGGAGTCAGTGTAGAGGTGACAGGAGATTTTCAGGTTAACTCCGATGACAAGGCTCTTGCCTTTATTCTTAACCAGCTGCTGGTCAATTCGGCAAAATACTGCCATAATTGTCGTATTACAATTTCTGCTAAAGACGGTGTCATTACCTATGAGGATAACGGAATTGGCATTCCTGCTCACGAACTGCCAAGAGTAACAGAGCGCGGATTTACAGGCACCAACGGAAGAAGGCTTGGCAACAGCGCCGGTATGGGCCTGTACCTTGTCAGGGAGCTTTGCAGACATCTTAACATTACACTTGCTATTACTTCTGAAGTGGATAGCTACACACGATTTACGCTTTCCTTTAATTCTCTTACAAATTTGTAAGGAGGCTGACAGACTGTGTTAGAACATAATCCTCCGCTTCATGGTAGGCTGGATATATGAAACGGAGGTCTTATTATGAATAATATTCTACAGGTAAGCAATGTAACAAAATACTACGGCAGCGGAAGCGTTGTCACCAAAGCTCCAGGGATTAATGGGCCTGGTTGCACAGCTTTTGGATATTAAGATATCGCTTGCAGGCTATTCATTATTCGGTCTTCTCTTAACTGCCGGCCTGACCGTTGCCATGTATCTTCTATCCACCGCAGCTTCGGCGCTCTATCTGAGAAAAGCCGGCATCCATGAGCTGCTCCACGCTGAAAGAAAGGTGGAGAAATCCGTCAAGCACCCGGTAGTATGGATGACAGTTACAATTGCTTCTTTCATCAGCATTATTGTAAGCATATGGGGGGTGTATTGTGAGATACGCAAACAGTTTCTCTCATATGGTGTTTCCGGTGCAGGGGGGATGTTCGGCTATATTGTGATGCTGTTTCTTGGAGTGGTGCTTTTCCATATCGGTTTTTCCAAGAGCGCCGTTCATCTGTTATTGAAGCGGGAAAAGCTAAAATGCAAAGGGGCTAATACATTTATACTGCGTCAGATTTCCGGCCAGCTCAATGCAAACTCAACACTCTGCGGGATTATAGCCTTTCTTATAACCGGTGCCGTCATATGTACAAACGTATGCTTCGCAAATAAAGCTACCTCCAGGCAATTTCTTGATTACAATTTCCCCTTTGATATTGCTGCCGATATAAATGCTGAGGAAGCGCCCTACACTTATGAGGAAGCCCTTGAGCGTATTGAGAAATATGCACGGATTGAGCATATAATCAAATATAATATTTACACGTCGGGAAACGGATATCTGCATTCCTTTACTCCATGGACGGGGAAGGCATATGAGCAGCTCTATGACAGTTTTATCAGGGAAAGCGATTTCAACCACCTGATTACCGAGCTTGGTTTCAAACCGGTATCTCTTGACGACAGCTTCATTATTTCTGCCTCGCCATCCCTTATTCACAGCATGGATTTTACCGGCGCAGCATTATCAATAGACGGGACACGGTATAAGCTAAAGGAAGTGAAAACCCTTTATCCTATTCTTTCCCGCGGATACTTCCTTACAGTTGTTCCGGATGAAGCAGTATCAGGTATGTCTATTGATACACAAATGGCTGCAATTACCCTTTCAAACAAAAGCTTTGACGCACAGGCGCTTTATGATGAGCTGTCCTATACAATTCAGTCCAAGTCGGGCTTTCTGCTCGAGCGTTGCCCTTACAACATACGTGCCTATTATGAGCTGGAAGAAAACAGTCTTACCGCCATATTGATTGTCGGGGAGCTGTATATGGCAATCATATTTGTATTCCTGGCTGTTGCCATCCTGACCATGAAGCTCTTATCAGGAATTGCCAATGATCGTCAAAGATATGAGCTGCTCAATAAGCTGGGAGCAAGCAGGCAGGAACGAAGCAGGGCATTGTTTAGACAAACCTTCAGCCTTTTTGCCATCCCGACCGTCCTGCCGGTGCTGCTAAGTATCCCTGCAGCTATAGTCTGCGGCATGATTATGAAGCTGGGCGGTTATCCGACGCTAGTGCCGCTTACCTATATAACCGCAGCCATGATTGCTGTTGTTTTGATTACCATCCAGTTCATATATTTTATCGCAACCTATTCGGTTCAGAAGAGGAATGTTATAAGTTGACGGCACTGCAGCTATTTGCCTGTACCTTTAAATACCCTGAGAGTTTCCGCAACAAACAGCTTCCCTTCATTCCTGTATGGATTATGACCCGAATGTTCAAACCAGACTAGTTCCTTTTTGGGGGCGTCGAGTATATTAAAGTATTCCTCCGCAAGACTGACAGGCGCATTAATATCATGTCTTCCGATGAAAAAGTATACAGGAACCTCTAATTGACTGTAGTCCTCACGCAAATCGGTTTCGTACAATTGCGGGTATATCACATTAAAGGTTTTCATAAGTCCCAGCAAATAACGGAGGGAATCAATGATACCATATTCGGATGCGAACATCTCCCGAAGAGTATTGTACCCTCCGTTTGTTATGTTGCTGTCTGCGGACATATAAGAAGACAGATAATTCAGATACAAGGCAGACTTAAGAGCAACATTTCCATCATAATACGGGGGTTCGCCCTGGCTTATCAGCCTTTGGCGCAGCTTTTCATTACCCTTCATTTGCGCTATTTCAATTGCTTTTCTGTAATCAATTATCTCCGTCTCCAGGAAATCTACCATTTGTCCTGTACCAATAAAACCGGCATAATATTCGGGTTTTTCATGGACAAGGAATACTCCGAGAGCACTGCCCCAGGATTCGCCTAGCAGATATATCTGCTCCTGCCCGAATCTCTCAAGCAAATATTTCGTCAGCTCTATACCGTCATCTATGTACGTCTGTACAGACATCTTGTTTTTCTTCAAACAGGAATAGGATTTACCGCTTCCAGGCTGATCCCAGTTAACAACAAGAAAATGCTTTTCCAGCTCAGCCAGCTCATATCTTGTAACTGCCAGCTGTGACCCGCCCGGTCCCCCGGCTAAAAACAGAAGAATTGGAGCCTTTCTATCTGTCCCTCTTATGGTTATCCATTCCTTCCGTCCATTTAATGTTATTTTCCTAAGCTCGGCTATACTTCCCTCAACAACCTTCCCGCTGCTGTCCCTGATTGCCGGAGTATATGCCGTTATCTGTGTAATGAAAGCAAACGCAGCAGCCAGTATCAAAGCGCCTGCCAACAGTACGGCATTTTTCTTAAATACAGAGATGATACTCATACAGTCCTGATGCCTGACAGCACATACTCCCCATCTGACGCCGTTTATTATTGCTGCTGTCAGCAGGATTGTATTGGTTATTGTCAGCAGTAAAAATATTATAAGCTTTATCATAATATCTCCTCTCATTTATATGGTATATACTTTATAATCTTGTCTCAGTGTTACTGTCCTTCACAAATTTGAACACTGGTCAACTTTTTAAAGTTTATCATAAATTTGAACGCTGGTCAACTGCTTTTTTTTATGTTATAATAAATTTATGATAAAAAATACTCAGCATATTGAGGTGAATGATGGATAAAAGGGAGCTTATTCTGGATACAATGCAGGAACTGTTTAAGGAGGGTAAGGCAGGAACTGCTTCTGTGAGTGATATTGCCAGGCGAGCAGGAATAGCCAAGGGCGGATTATATTATTATTTTAAGTCTAAGGAAGAAGTAATGGATGCTCTCGTAGAAAGAGAATACGGGAGTATTATTAAGACCTGCAATCAGGTATTGGATTGCAGCGGCCTGAATGCAATTGAGAAATTTGCCGTATTACTTCATACTTACAAAAGCTCATATGTTGATCCGTCACTGGATGAATATCTTCATATGCCTCAAAATGCTGCGATACATCAAAAATCTCTTTCACAAATTCTGCTCTCCCTATCAAAAGTAATAACAGGCATAATTGAGCAGGGTGTGCAGGAGGGTCTGATGGTATGCCGATATCCTGAGGAATATTCGCAAATAATACTGTCTGTTTTCACCTTTTTACTCGACCAGGGAATTTTTTGCTGGACTAATGATCAAATTATATTGAAATTAAAAGCTCTGGCTGATATATTGGAAAAAGGATTATCGGTAAAAAACGGCAGCTTTTCATTTCTTTATGACAGCAGGAGCAATTAGGCCTCATTTATAAGAAAGGAAGATGGCGGAGGCCTTAACTCATGACCCCCCACAGCTTAAGTCGAGGTTCTCAGCCCGTTAAGGATAATGAACAGAATAAAAATGATAATCACAGATTTGGACGGAACTCTCCTGCACTCTGACAAGAGTATTTCGGATTACACCAGGAATATACTCTCAAGATGCAGGGAAAAGGGAATAATAATTACTGTTGCTACAGCCAGGGATTGGCTAAGCGCCGAATATTATATCAATGAAGTTAACCCCGATTATGAAATCACTACCGACGGCGCTCTTATACACAGCGGCAGCAGGTTGATATACGAGTGCGGGCTTGATATTGACAAAACCAATAACATAGTCAGTGACTTAAAAAGCATATGCTCCGATTCAGGAATAATAGTTGCTGCCATGCATAACGTATACTGGAACATTCAGAAGGCAGGAGCTAACGATTTGTATAAGACAGTATATAATGATTATTCCGGGCCATTGGAAGAAGTCGCATATAAAATAGCCGTGACACTGCCCTCTAAGGATATTGCAGAGAATATTGCAGCCAGGCATGACTGCAAATTAAGATGGTATCGTGACGGATTATGGTGCTCCTAAATGCTTTACAAGGCGTCAGGGAAATCGCAGACGAGATAACCGGAAGCAATAATGAAGACGGTGTAGCAAGGTATATCGAGGAAAGGATCCTGTGACTTATTACAATTTGTTATCCGGGTGAATGCCGAAGAACTGCGCATAAAGATTATACCGGTGCAGCCTGTAACAGGACAGCTGCTGAATGAATACACATAAGGACCGCTCAGAACTACATAAGGAGGAAAAACCGTGCACTTTTCATACTGTCCGCATTGCGGAAGCAAGTTGATTGATAAGGAAATAGGCGACGAAGGCATGCTTCCGTTTTGTGAGGAATGCCATATTCCGTTGTGGGATATGTTCTCAACATGTGTAATATGCGCAGTCGTCAATGAATATAATGAAGTGGCTTTGATCAGGCAAAATTATGTTACGACAGAGAACTATGTGTGCATCGCAGGATTTATTAAGCCGGAGGAAAATGCCGAAGAAGCCGCAATGCGTGAGATTAAGGAGGAAATCGGACTTAACGTCAGGGAAATCCAATATATCCGCAGCTATTATTATCCTAAGAAGCAGATGCTCATGTTGGGTTTTATGGCAGATATAAGCAAGGATGACTTTACTCTTTCCGGCGAGGTTGATGGCGCCGCATGGTTTCCCTTTTCAAAGGTCTTGTCCGTGATGAGGGAAGGAAGTATTGCATGGCAGCTTGTAAAAGAGGTCATGGAAGTGAAAATATCTCAAAACCCGCAAGCAGATGAGAGTCAATAAAATACCAAACCAGCATTAATAACATGCCTCACATGTGAGGTAATGATAAATCAAAAAGATAAAATAAGGTTAACACAGAAGGAGGAATACGTTATGAGTTGTGGTCGTACCAACAGTTTAGGAAAGGACAATAAATGCTCCTGTTCATTTACCGATTGTTCAAATTGGGGCAAATGCTGCTCCTGTATTCTCTATCACCGGACAAGAAGCGAGGTGCCGGGCTGCTTCTTTACAAAGGAAGCCGAAAGAGTCGGCAACAGAAGTGTTAGTTACTTCATTAAGAATATAGGCATCTGATCAGCTTCATCGGCGTGCATGCCGGGCTTATGGAAGATGAAATGATGGTGCCCCTTATTATTGTGGAAAGGGAATAGGTGCCTGTATATGACTGATAATTATAAGATTATTGATATATCCACCTGGCCCCGCTGGACACACTGCAGGGTCTTTCGAGAGGCTGTCCAGCCGCAATACTGCATAACAGTCGAGGTTGATGTAACAAATTTCAGAGAGAAGGTCAGGCAAAACGGCTGGTCATTTACTCTGGCCTTCATATATGCGGTTGCATGCTGTGCTAATGAGATCGAGGAATTTCGTTATCGCTTCCTTGGTGATGATATTGTATTGTACGACAGCATAGACACTTCCTTCTCTTACATATCCGAAGGCGATGACCTGTTCAAGTTCATTAACGCCCCATTAAAACCAACAATTGAAGACTATATTGATAATACCACTAAGATAATCGCTGCTCAAAAGGAATACTTTACAGGTCCGCCCAAACCTGATACCTATATATTCTCTGCTCTTCCATGGCTTAATTACACCCATGTGTCACATACGGAAACCGGACAGAAGGACAAGGCCAACCCCATGTTTGACTGGGGTAAATATCACGAAAGGGATAACCGGATTGTCATGCCCTTCTCCGTACAGGTGCATCATTCATTTGTTGACGGAATTCATGTGGCAAGGCTGGTTGACAGGCTGCAGCGCTATCTGGATGAATTATAAGGATACACTGTACATAACCAAGGCCATTATCCCCTTGGAGTACGTTTGATTATAAACTAAGCTTGGTAAAATGCAATGAAGACCGCAATACATGTATTACAAAGGCATAATGCTGAAATTGTTCCATTAGAATACGGAAGGGATAATGACCGCCTTGGGCTAAACATACCTCTGTTCTCTCCCGATACATTTAACGAAAGGGTGCAGCCTGAAATAATTGAGCAGGTTGACAGGCTTAGGCAGATAATATACAAGAACCAAGATAAAGAGAAACTATACAATACAAGATAAAGAGTGACTATACAATATAATATTAGGAGAAGCGTGAATGGACGGTAAACTGAGAAACATGACCGGTGTATATATTACATCGAAGGATAAAATGCTGCTGCTATACCGTATAGGTTCCAGGATAGTTGCACCCTCCTGGTGCTGTGTCGGCGGGCATTTTGAAAAGGACGAATTAAATGATGCCAAGGCTGCTATGCTTCGTGAGCTGAATGAGGAAATAGGGCTTACAGAAGCCGATCTCACCAATCTGTCCCTAAGATATGTTGCAATGAGATTGAAAAACTCTGAGCTCCGGCTGAATTTTTATTTCTTTGCCGAACTAAAGGAAGGCATAGAAATTAACGGTAAATGTGAGGAAGGCATCCTGGAATGGGTTCCCCTTGAGGAAGTCAATTCAAAGGAGATGCCCTATTCTGCTCAGCATGTGATAAAGCATTATATGGAAACGGGAAGATTAAACGACCAACTATATGCCGCAATTGCCACCAGGGACGGAATGGAATTTATCCCCCTTAACGAGATTTGAGCCCGGTATTTAAGGCGTTCATTAAAAAGCACATATTATTCATATGTGCTTTTTTAAATGATAGCCTAATCACACTAATTATTTTTACGTCTTTTGAAGTCCTCTCTGATCTTAAAATTCCAGTCATTCGATACCTCAGCCGATGTGCGGTAATTTGTAACCACATCGTTTAAAACCTTAAAATTCAGGCTGACCCCTTCCCCGTCAGCATGGAAATCCTGGGCCCGATCATGGGAGATACCAAAGCTTTCTGCAGTTTCAACCGCGTCAATATTGGCGCCAAGGAATATGAACTCCCATCCGTAGCTTTCCTTCTGCTGCTCAATCATATGCTTTATCTTTCCCAGTGAATATTCCCTGCTGGAATTCTCCATGCCGTCAGTGATGATAACAAACATCACATTCTCAGCCCGGTATTCATCCGAGGTGTTTTTCTGGGCATTTGCAATTTTATGTATTGTCCTGCCGATAGCATCATACAATGCAGTTGATCCGCCCACTTGATACTCCTTCCCGGTTATCTTACTGACACCTCTGATGTCGATGCGGTCATGAAGAAGCTCATAATTATTATTAAACAGCACAGTCGTGATATAGCATTCACCCTCAACCGCCCTCTGCTTCTCCAGCATTGAATTATAACCTCCGATAGTATCCGTCTCCAGGCCGCTCATAGACCCGCTTTTGTCCAGTATAAAAACCAGCTCTGTTAATCCCTTCTTCATATCAAATCTCCTCCTTAAGTTCATCATGGGCTAATAATAACAGTTTGGTACAGGGCTGGGGTCGCTTAAAAAGCGACAAAAACTGCACATGCATATCAATCAATATACTGCAATCAATATACTATACATTCATGGAAATCTATATGACGTATATTCATATAAATGTATTGTAACACATTCAGCCTCCAAGCAGGGGCAGATCATATTTAAACAAAACCTCGTTTATCCTGAAGATATCATAAATTCCGTTTACTATAAAATATTCAATGATCACATCAAACTTCTGGCTGTGGGACAGGGCATAGCCTGCCTTTTTCAGCAGATCCTCTGTTTCATCCAGTGTCAGCTCAAGGGCAATAGCCAGCGCTATAACGGTCCTCTTGCCAGGCATATATCCTTTGCCGGTTCTGATCTTCGAAAACAGCTTACGATCAAGGTTTGCCCGTTTATATACCTCAACATCCGTCTTTCCCCTGGCATCTATCAGCTTTAAAAGCGTCTCGGAAAATGGCTCGTCAAGATTATCAAAAAGCGAGTCAAGCTTCAGAGCCCGATCCTCTTTTAAACTAAATTTTATGAAGGATTCACTAACTGCCTCACCTTCAAAATCAAGAAGCTGACGCGCCCTCCTTCTGTCTGTTTTTGCATTTACATAATGCTCGTCAATATAGCTCTCCACTTCTCCTATGAGCTCTTCACTTATTATAAATGAAGCCTTGTCGAACACAACAAGATATATATCCATATCCTGCTCATTAAGAAATTCATATATTGTATCTGTTGCAGCCTGAAGTGCCTTATCCCTGGGATAGCCGTATATACCGCTTGATATCAGCGGAAATGCTATACTTTCACATTTATTCTCAAGAGCCCGCTTAAGGCTGTTGCAGTAGCATGAGCGAAGCTGCTCCTCTTCTCCGCTTTTGCCGTCCCTGTATATGGGACCTGCCGTATGTATAATATACTTGGCCGGGAGCAGGAAGCCCGGAGTTATCACGGCTTCCCCGGTCTTAATAGGTGCCAGCTTATCACAGGCGGCCTGCAGATTATATTCTCCCGCAGCGCTGAATATGGCGCCGCATACTCCCCCTCCCATCTTAAGCATGGTATTTGCTGCATTTACAATTGCATCCACCTTCATCTTTGTGATATCCTGTCTGACGATAGTAAACGGCATATTATGTTCCTCCGTATTCACAATAAAATTATTAGCAATTTATATTACTGCAGATGACAAATTTCTTTATAGAGATAAAAAAATTCCTCCTGAATAGTATTATAACATTTATTCAGGAGGAATTCCTCACTAATCTTATATTGAAGTCACGAAGTCACGTCTGATGTCACATCGAAGTCATATCATACTGCTTCTTAAGACTGAATATCTTCTGCATCGGCATAATCCTTTGGTCTCCTGTCAATGCAATATCATTTACAAAAATACCGTCCATTCGCTTCTGCCATCTGGAATTAGTCTCACTTGCGGACAGCCTGTCAAGGAATTCATTGAAATTCTCACATTCGTAAGTTATTATGCATTGGGTTCCGTATAAATATATCTCTAGATTTACTGCTCCTGCTTCCCGCAGCGCCTTAAGCTGCTCAGGCCAGCAATTTCTGTGCAACTCAATGTATTCATCAATTCTGTCTGGATTCAGGTTATAAACTGCACAATATGTGTTCATAAGGCAATTCTCCTATTCTATCTCTTCATTCCAATACTCAAGGATATCCCTTATCAGTTCCTCGCCATGCAGGATACTTGCATTAACAGCAGATTCGCTGAACCATTCTTTATTATCCTTCACTCTGTCGATATCCACCGCCTGTGGACAGCATGCCCATAATAATGATGTTTCGTTATAGCCGGCATGATCTAGAGGCATCTCATTACCGGGAATTCTTCTCATTACAGGCATTACCTTAAACCAGTTCCATGGGTTATCCTTGCTGTTAAGAGTCTCAGCGAAATCATTATTGTCGGATTTGCCCCACCATCCTATGCCTCTTGTATCCTCCAGATATTCAAAAAGCAGTTTTTTGGCTGCCTTCAGGCAGCATGCTTCAGTAGGATTTATTGCTTCGGACTGATGGATAATAAGCATATAGATATTTCTCCATCCGCCATAGAGAAGCGGCTTAAGAATATTATATATATACTGCTCAAATACATCACAGTCTACATTAATTGAATTCTTCTCCGGTCCGGCAACACAATAAGACGAAGGGCCATACCATATGGGCGGCGCTATTACAATATTTTTCTGCTCTTCAAACCTCTGCAAAAGATAATAAGGTATAAGTACATCACAGCCCAAAGCACAGTGGGAGGCATGATATTCAAGCACGCCAACCGGTATGCATAAAGGCCATCTCTCTGTTTTGGCCTTTTCAAGCTCTCTTGGAAATGCAAACTCCATTCTCATATCTGTTCACTCCTGTCTTCGTCCATTTCATTGCAATTTGGACTTGAATATATTATAATTATAGTATATTTAACAGAATTTAAAAGGTGGTTCATATGTCACATATACATTACCATTTTGAATCGGATAAATCCAAGTACGACATATTCTTTCAAAATCGTCCGAGATTATTATATACCGGGCTTGTAACCGATGTTAAGAACTGGTTCAGCGAGCCTAACAGTCATACATTCTATGAGCTTCTATACTTTTATAAAGGCAACGGATCAATTTTTACTGATGGCAGGGAATACCATGTCAATCCCGGCAAGCTTGTAATATATCATCCCGGTGTTGTCCACTATGAGAAGTCAAGCCCGGACGATCAGTTCCGCTTTGCATTTCTTGCTTTTGAGATAAACAAGGCATTCGAGGACAGCCTTGCCTTCCTTCCTCTCAGGGAGAACGGTCCGATAATCAATTCCGGCCAATACCGTTATCACCTGGAGGATAAGTTTTCGCAGCTTCTTAATGAGGCCAAGAGCCATATAGACGGTTACCAGGTTATGTGCGACAGCCTGATGGCCTCAATCATTATAGAAATTTCAAGAATTGAGGCAGCCAATAAATCAAGCCAGGCCGATTCAAGCGAGACATTAAAGATTAAGGAGTTCATAGACAACAACTATACGAAGGACCTTAACCTTGACGCTCTTTCTGAAATTGTTTACGTAAGCAAACACCATCTGGCTCATATGTTTAAGAATGAGATAGGCGATCCGCCGATAACATACATGATTAACAAAAGAATGGATGAGGCAAAACGCCTTTTAAGGGAGACCGATTTGGGCATAGCTGAAATCAGCAGCATCATTGGTTATGAAAATCAGAATTATTTCAGCCAACTGTTCAAAAAAATGGTGAGCATGTCTCCAATGCATTATCGCCAAAGCCATTCTTCTGTTAATTAATCATGTGTCATGCTCCGAGTATGCAATCAATTGTTTGCTGACTGGCAAGACATTCGGCAGTCCAGGACAAAAGCCATGCAACATTATCCCCCGGTATTGGACTGGTATTGCCCGTAACCTTAATATACCCTGCCTCAGGAAGATTTTTGCCGGTATTGCATAACATAAACTCCCATGATTTCTTAAGCAGCGGCCTAAAGAAGCTTATGTCCTCATCCGATAAGCAATCCGTTTCATAAAGCTTGATAATGCCCAGAATAGCTGCGGCTGTAAGACCAATCCATTTATCATCCCTTCCTGTCATTCCGATAGCACCGTCTTCAAAGCAACAATTCTCATAAATCCATCTGATGGAGGAGATACATTTTCCCTTAATGGCATCAACAGTTTGCGGTTGATTAATGTAATAAGCTGCATCAAGAAGGAATTCTGCATCCCCATAGGCCGAGAACACCCACCCTGCTTCACAAGCCGCCGTATCGGACATGTGCTCGAAGTTCTTGTCGGGCCACGGCCCGATTGACCAGGTGCCCAAGGAAGGATTCCATATGCCGTCCTGTGTATCGGCCTTCTGATCCGTCAAAAAATATTTTGAAAGCTTTACGATATCGTGAAGTATTTCTTTGTCCCCCGTAAACTCGTATGCCCTGACAAGACCGCGGCCGACATGACACAGGTCATCTGAAAAGCCCACATCAGTAGCCTTTTCTATACCCTTGGTGCCCGGCAGGTATCCGCATCTGAAATAGGAACCCAGCTTTTCATCCTTAAGCTGTCTGAGCCACTTGACTAACAGTTGAACATAGGTTTTTATCTCACAGGACTTAAGCGGATTATACCTTGCATACAAAGCTGCAGCTTCAAGTGCCATTCCAAATTTATATGCAATCTTCTCGGATGTAATCAGATCGCATATAAGGTTGATATAAAGCAGCATATACTTGTCTGCCGCCTCCTTGTATCCGGGCTCCTTTGTTATATCAAATAATCTGTATAATGCCCTGCCCATGAACGGGACTTCCATGTACCGGTAAAAGGGCTTATACCTGTCGGTAAAATACGGGCATTTATCCTTTCTGATTATCCCGTCCTCGCCCTGCCATTCCACAAAATCATCACAAATGGAACGTATTGCATCCAAAGGCAAATATTTCATTTGCATTCTCCTTCCTTCCGGCTATATCTCCACATATTTAACACCGATATAATCTGCATAAAGCTTAAGCTCCTCGGTATAATCTCCATATACAAGGCATACATGATGAGCAACGCCCTCGTCTAGAATCTTTTGAATATAATCCGTAACCTTGTATTGATTATGCCTGAAATGGAACTGGGGCGCAAAGCATGGAGCCTGAGGCAACTCGACGCATTCCCCTGATGATATTAATATCTTCCAGCCATTCTTTTCATTTATAATACTGGCCAATGTGACCTTGCCCGGTTTTGAGCAGTATTCTATAGAAAGACCCTTGCCCGTAAAATCCCATTTCTCCGGCGAAGGTGTCCAGCGACACTTTGACAGGTCCGCAGCATGAATGACCGGATCAACCACACCATGATGTGTCAGCAGCATGGTATCGGACTTTTTGTCAAATGCAGTCCACTCAAGGAATACGGGAAGCTTTCCGCTGATAAAGTTCAATATATATTTCATAACCAGATTAGCAATATCCCCTTCGTGGGTTGTCATGCAATTTATCTTCTCGGCGCAGTAGAAGCTGAAGTCTGCCGATGCTCTGGTACTAACCTCTACATGATGCTGTCCCAATAATGTCAGGGTGTCAATATTAAACCTCCTGATTAACTTCTGTACAGCTATTCCTACGCTTACGGATTTTTTCATATCATCAAGCGTAACCTCTGTCATGGGAGCCGGTATTTCTCTCCTGAGTTCTTCAATGAAGCTGTCCACCTCGACATCATCAATCCTCTTCCATATTTCAAGTAAATGCGCCACGTCCAGATAAAGCACATTTGGTCCGAATACACCCTTTATCTTAGTCTTGTCAATCTCTATATCATACATTCCGCGGAAGGTATGTCCGAGCAGTCCGATATCCACATTCTTAAGTTTATGTATCAGATCTATAATAGTAAGGTGCCTACCTATCTTAACAAAGCTGTCTTCATCTTCCAGGGACCCAACAATTATTTTATACTTTCGACCCATCTTTTTAAAGGCGCCAACCAACTGTGCATTGCCGACAAGTCCTTCATAACGGATAATATCCGTATTTTTCATATCATCCCACAGATTCTCCGATGCCTGGCTGGCGTATATTATTACCGGAACATCCGGCAGATGTTCAATAGCCTCAAGCGGTATAAAGTCTGTCAGGTATGTAGCTTCATCTACTATTATGACATCCGCTCCTGCTTTCCTGAACATCTCTCCTGCGTCAAAAGCTTTATCAAGGGTATCTACAACCTCTTGGGGAGCAATTAGTTCATACTTGTCTCCGAATTTCTCCTGCATCCTTTCAACAAACTTTTTTGCATCCCCCATTATTTTTTCTTCCATATCTGACTCGGGGAACATCAACCACCACTCAAACCATGCCACAGGAAGTAATGCAACTTTTAATTTTTTTTCCTTAGCTTTCCTGTCTGCAGAGATAATATCTCCCACAGCCTCATCAGCAGAAACTTCAAATGATTTAATCTTCATATCAGCCATATTCATGTCCTCACTTTTCTATAATAATATTAATGCCTGAAAGCTTTGCCAAATATCTTAGTTCAGTAATAAAATGCGAATAAGCTACATTCAGATGGTGTCCTATGCCATGATTGCATATTCTTTCAAGGAATTCCTTCACCGGACTATTTATTTTTACTGTCATTTGGTTTAATCTGCAGGGTTTGGTCTCCTTTTCTATTGCTTCTCCTTCGGCTGCAAAAAGGTACCATCCGCTATCCCGGTATATCATACTTACCATGGTAACTTTTCCAGGCTTTGCAGCTGCTTCAAACACCACACCTTCACCCTCGACTCCTCCAAAGGGCTCTGCGGAAGGTGATAATACCGGCTTTAGAAGAATTGCAGGATCTGCTTTACCGTTATGTTGAAGGAAAATTGCATTGTCCTCTTCGTCAAACATTGTCCAGTCTACAAACATGGGACTTACTTTCGAGAAGGACCTTGCTATAAAGGCGCTTATACAATTCGGCATATCCCCCTCAACTCCTGCTGCTATGCCATATCTGTTCTCAAGATAGGACAGCGCAAATTCGGCAACTGTTTTGCTAACCGTGCTTAAACATTCATAATCATGCACGCACAATGCTTTCAGGCCTTTTTTATGCACAATATTCTCCAGAGCCCTGTATAATCTGGCTGCTCTGATGAAATCCTCTTCCGTTATCCTGCTGTAATCGCATTCCTTTTTCACTTCTTCCATGAACAAAAAAGTCTCTTCATCAGTGACAGCTTGCAATTGTTCAGCTACTTCACTCAGTGTAATAATTTCAACCTTGGGGCCGAGGCTGGATACTACTGCATCATCCACACAGATGTCCAGCATGCCAGGATACGGATATCCTATTTTGCCTATCTTAAGGTTTCTTAGTCCTGCATATGTATGCGCTGCTTTGGCATATTGCGCCAGCCTCAGATACACATTCTCTTCATCAACATGGCCTATGAAGCTCTCATAAGAAATATGCATTCTTGCAANNGCCTAATTCCATGGCACTTGTTGTCGCAGTACTGTCCATATACCTTGCATAATCCATATCCTCAGGAACAACCTTATCCCTCTGAGTTACAAGTATTGCTACAGGTACATCCTTAAGCTTCTCTATAATAACTGCAGGTATCCCGGATGCGACATATCCGTTCTCCCATATTATCAGTAAATCAAAAGGCCTGTTTTTTATCTCATCTGCCAGTTTTTCTGCTTCCGGTATATCGCCGATTAGCTGGCAGCTGTAAAGTTTATAATCCTTTTGCAGCTTGTTAATAACCTTATCCATAAGCTCAAATGTCTGACCTTCAAGCTGCGGATAAAGCTGCCAGAACAGTTTCATCGCAACAGGTACGAAGCATACTGATGGTTTGTCCGACATATGTATCCCTCCATTCTGCTATATAATCTCAATGATTTCCCTGCGATAATCCGATAATGATTCCGCTTTGTCCTTTCTGACAACAAAACCGTCCTCCACCCGTATACCTATTCTTTCTTCGTCATTTCCCAGATAAACGCAGGTGCAGAATGTCATGTTCTTTTCAAGAGGGAAATCAGAGACAGCCTCAATCCAGGGATACTCACCTTCCATAAGTCCGGTGCCGTGACAAGGTCCATATAAGATATGATCCTCATACCCAAGCTTTTTAAGGGTATTATAATGTATATCGCTAACCGCTTTTGCATTCACTCCCTCTTTAGCAACGCTTAATATGGATTTTTGTGCTTCCAATGCTGCATTGATCAGAGATTTTTGCTTATCGGTTGCTTTACCTATAACTACAGGTCGTCCGACGGAAGCCGCATAACCCTCATACCTTGCTCCTACCTGTATCTGTACGATATCTCCTTTTTCTATAACCTTATTTCTGCATCGGCTTATGGCATGATTGGAATCCTTTCCTGTCAGTATCCAGAACGGATATGCTTCAGCCGGTCGCAGTAACCAGGTGTACCAACAATTATGGCCCATACCAGTTTGAAGAAAAGTTTATACCCCATTGTATCAAAAAGTGTCTGTCCGGTGAGAAAATACCCGTGTATGGCGACGGAATGCATATAAGAGACTGGCTCTATGTGGAGGATCACTGCCGGGCAATCGATATGGTGCTGCATAAGGGCCTGCCGGGTGAAGTCTATAATATCGGCGGCAATAACGAGTATCCGAATATTGAATTGGTAAGCATTATCCGCCGCCTGCTGAAGGACGAATACCTTGTCAAGGTGCCTGATGTAAGGTTTGTAGAGGACAGAAAAGGTCATGACAGGCGATATGCAATTGATTCTTCAAAGCTCAGGCATGAGCTTGGATGGAAGCCGGAGGTTACATTTAAAGACGGTATACGAAGAACGGTAGGCTGGTATATGGAGCATAAAGATTATATAAATATAGTCTGATATACTGCAGGTTCCTCAGAAGCCCTATTTATCAGAGCTGACAGATAATAATAATGTTTGACATAAACTCTGAAAAAGGAAATAATAACATTAGAATGTCTTATGGGGGTGCCGGACTTATGCAGGAGCATTGTCTATACAGCACGGGGGAATTGTCAAAGAGAGCAAATGTTTCCGTGCGTACAATAAGATATTACGATGAGAAGGGTTTACTTACCCCATCAGTTGTTAAGGAATCCGGATATAGGTTTTATAATGACAGCGATTTAGCCAGGCTTCAGAAAATCATAATTCTCAAAAAGCTTGGCTTCTCGCTGGATGAGATATCAGATATCTCCCGGGACGGCCACGATAAGGAATATATTAATGAGGTATTTAAGCTGCAGGCAAAAATACTTAATGAAAAAATAAGTCGGCTTAAGCAAATGGAGCAATCCATCCGGCTGATATCGGACGAGCTTTCAAGCAGACAGGATGTTGAATGGAATAAAATCATAAGTCTGATACACCTCTTAAGCATGGAAGAAGCCCTGCGGGACCAATACAAGGATGCAACCAATATCAATGCCAGAATTGAGCTGCATCAAAGGTTTTCATTGAATAAGCAGGGGTGGTTTCGCTGGATATTCGATAAGCTTGATCTGAAAGGCGGTATGAAGATACTTGAAACCGGATGCGGCAACGGACAGCTCTGGAGGGATAATATCGAGCTCCTTCCTGACAATGTTCATATTCTGCTGTCGGACATATCCTCAGGTATGCTTAAAAGTGCAAAGCAAAAGCTTGGTAAAAGGGTTAAGCAAAAGGATCATATATTCACTTATCAGCGCTTTGACTTTGATAAAATTCCTTATCCCGATGAAAGCTTTGACATTGTAATTGCCAACCATGTACTCTTCTATTCTAAGGACCGTCATAAAACCCTTGCCGAGCTGAAGCGTGTTCTGAGAAAAGGCGGCCTGTTCTTCTGCAGTACTTACGGACACAATCATATGAAGGAAATCGAGCTTCTCGCCAAGGAATATGATGAAAGAATTAGTCTGTCAGAGATAAAGCTGTATGATCTGTTTGGTCTTGAGAACGGTGCCGAAGAACTGCGCTTATTCTATAATAAGGTGGAGCTTTTTAAGTATGAGGATAGCCTGTTGGTTACTGATCCACAGCCGCTGGCGGATTACATATATTCCTGTCATGGCAATCAGATGACCTGTATCGGCAGCCGTCAGGCACATTTTGAACGCTTTCTGCAAAAAAAAACAGGAAGGAAGGGCCTCCATGTTACAAAGGATGCGGGGTTGTTCGTATGCACGGATTTGCAGTAAAAGAGCAGCTTTTCCTCAGGCAGATGTATGCTTAGAGATTAGGTATGATTTATAGATTAATTTAGATATGATAAGGAGTAAACGCATGATACCGGGAAATATAATCGGAAAAGGCAATACGGCAACTGTATATGAATGGGGTGAAGACAGGGTACTTAAGCTGTTTAACCAGGGATATCCCCATGATGCGGTTGAAAAGGAATATCGTAACGCCTATGCAATAAATCCTCTGGATTTTGCAAAGCCAAGGACATATGGAATAATTACATATGAGAACCGGACAGGAATTATATATGACAAGGTGGAGGGCGAATCCCTTTTGGACCGGGTCCTTAGGACAGGCGACCTTCGAGAATGCGCCGTGTATATGGCAAATCTGCATAAATCCGTATTAAGGAATAAGAACAGCAATGTGCCAAGTTACAAGGATTTCTTAATGTATAGTGTTGGAGATGCCTCTATATCCCCGGATAAAAAGAAGGATCTGATTAGTCTTATTGATAAGCTACCCGGCGGAGATACCCTGTGTCATGGTGATTTCCATCCCGGCAATATTATTATATCGGGTGACAAGGCTTATTTAATAGACTTTATGAATATATGCATCGGTAATTACCTGTATGACATCGCCAGAACAGTGTTCCTTGTTCAATACACCCCGGTACCCGACGACGCAAAGGATAAGGATTTAATTTTGCAGTTTAAAAAGGCATTGGCCGACGAATATCTTAAACAGATGAATATAACGCGTGAAGCGATCCGGGATTATCTGACGGTCATTATCGAAGCAAGAAAGGGCGAATGTCCTGACGAATAGCATATCCTGGCGAATAGAATGTCCTGACGAAATAAACATCCTGACAACTAATAGGATCACACTGACATTACTAATTAAACAAGTGCCATAAAGGAGGATAAGATTAATTAATTATCAATACCCATATATATTATGCTATACCGGGAAAGGGAATGCACTGTTTTATTATAAGGAGGCTTTATGAACAGAGATGAACTGGCTTCATTACTGGAACAGTATAGCCAGCAGCATATATTATCCTACTATGATAAGCTGCCCCGGGCACGGAAGGATGGCCTGTCAGCCCAGATTGAGCAGGTCGACTGGAGGCTGATAAGCCTTATACATAATCAAAGCACACAGGGAAAAAGCTCTGTATACTCGCCTATAAAAGGAATGAGCATTAAGCAGATCGAAAATAATAAAGGATTTTTCTATGATATTGGGATCAAGGCAATCCGGGACGGTAAGGCAGCCGCTGTTCTGCTGGCCGGAGGACAGGGAACGCGGCTCGGCTGTGACAGGCCAAAGGGTACGGTGGATATAGGCATTACAAAGAGGTTATACATATTCGAACTGCTTTTCAACAATATATTGCAGGCTGCTAATGAAGCCAAAGCTTATATTCCTTTTTTCATTATGACCAGTGATAAGAATCATGAGCAAACGGTAAGCTTTCTGAAGCAGCACGATTTTTTCGGTTATCCTGAAGGATATATAACCTTTTTCATGCAGGATATGAATCCTTCAGTGAGCTTTGACGGCAAGCTGCTGATGGAAGCTCCCGGCCGCCTTTCTATGTCACCAAACGGTAACGGAGGATGGTTCTCTTCCATGGTTAAGGCTGGCTTGCTCGATGAACCGCAGCTTAAAAATGTGGAATGGATAAATGTATTCTCGGTTGACAATGTCCTTCAGAAGATTGCAGATCCTGTTTTTATAGGTGCAGCTATAGCGACCGGTAATATGTGTGCAGCCAAGGTGGTCAGAAAGGCAAACCCTTATGAGCGAGTGGGCGTCATGTGTCTGGAGGATGGAAGGCCGTCAATTGTAGAATACTACGAAATGGCCGACGATATGCTTCATGCAAGAGATGTTGAAGGCGAATTAAGCTATGCATATGGTGTCATATTGAACTACCTGTTTCGCATGGATAAGTTTAAAAGTATATTGAATGTACGCCTGCCCATTCATGTTGCGGAGAAAAGGATCCCACATATTACTGCTGATGGACAATATATTAATCCTGACAAGCCTAATGGTTATAAATTCGAAGAGCTTGTTCTGGATATGGTGCATCTATTTGATAGCTGCCTTCCATTTGAGGTAAAAAGGGATGTGGAATTTGCTCCTGTCAAAAATGCTGTAGGTGACGATTCAATCGACAGTGCCAGGCGATTATTGATTAAGAATGGCTTTATACTGTGAAGCTGTGAGCATAGTATGGATTTTGGCCCCCTGATAGCCCGCCCAAGCAGCCTTATAATGGGCGCAGGAGCCCAATTCGGAATAGCTATAGCCTTTATCATAGCCATTATCCTTGGCTTTGACCCCAAAGAAGCCGCTTCCATTTCAATAATCGGAGGCGCCGACGGGCCTACGGCAATTTACCTGACAACAAAGCTTGCCCCCGATCTTCTGGCTTCCATAGCAATAGCCGCATATTCATATATGGCTCTTATACCGTTAATTCAACCGCCCCTAATGAGATTAATAACCACTAAGAAGGAGCGTTCCATTGAAATGAAGCAGCTTCGCAATGTATCGAAGCTTGAGAAAATCTGCTTTCCAATCATAGTGTCCATCTTATGCATACTTCTTCTGCCTTCGGTTGCTCCGCTGATCGGTATGCTTATGCTGGGTAATCTGTTCAGGGAATCCGGAGTGGTGGAGAGGCTGTCAGAAACAGCGCAAAATGCACTTATAAATATAGTAACAATATTCCTTGGAGTCACTGTCGGTGCGACCGCTGTCGGTACCGAATTCCTCAAGCCAAGGACTCTGGGCATTATTCTTCTTGGCCTTGTTGCATTCTCTTTCAGCACGATAGGCGGACTCCTGATAGGAAAGTTCATGTGCTGGGTCACCAAGGGCAAGATTAATCCTCTCATCGGCTCTGCCGGCGTGTCGGCAGTACCTATGGCAGCCAGAGTATCGCAGGTTGAGGGTCAAAAGGCCAATCCAGGCAATTATCTGCTCATGTTCGCTATGGGCCCGAATGTTGCAGGCGTTATAGGATCCGCAGTAGCCGCCGGAGTATTGCTTTCACTTTTTGGCTGACATTAATTTAGCAATTGACATTTCAAAATGTTTTGGTATACTCATATCTGTGAGATATTTTCAGTGGGGATATAGCTCAGCTGGGAGAGCGCCTGCTTTGCAAGCAGGAGGTCAGCGGTTCGATCCCGCTAATCTCCACCAAATGGGCCCGTAGCTCAGCTGGCTAGAGCGTACGACTGATAATCGTAAGGTCGGTGGTTCGAGCCCACTCGGGCCCACCAAAGACAATGTTTTGACATTGGATCTCAGGACTTAAGGAATTGAGTCTTGAGATCTGGTATCGAAAGATATTGGAACTGCACCTTGAAAACTGAACAATATAACTCAAAGCAAAAGCAAGGCAACAGAGAGGCGCAGCCGAAAGGCTGCGAAAGTTTTGTGCAATTGTGGAAAGCGCGTGCAGCGATGCATGCGAAGGGTAACAATTACAATTTAAGCTGAAATCTCGTAAAGCCTGCATAATTCTTAAGAGAACCAAGGGCCCGGATCATGCGATCCGGGAGAAGAGGTCAAGCTAAGAAGAGCGCAAGGGGAATGCCTTGGCA
>DCTS01000048.1 GCA_002329645.1 Lachnoclostridium sp. UBA1434
GCTGAAATCGAAGGCGATATGGGGGATTCCCATGTCGGGTTGCAAGCCCGTCTGATGTCGCAAGCCATGCGTAAATTGACCGGCATTATTTCCAAATCCCGGACCACGGCTATCTTTATCAATCAATTGCGGGAAAAAGTCGGCGTCATGTTTGGCAATCCCGAAACCACCACCGGCGGACGTGCCCTTAAGTTTTATGCCTCAATCAGGCTTGATGTACGCAGGATTGAATCCCTGAAGCAGAGCGGCGAGGTAGTAGGAAACCGCACGCGTGTAAAGATTGTCAAGAATAAGGTTGCTCCGCCTTTCAAGGAAGCTGAATTCGATATCATGTTCGGCAAGGGTATTTCCAGGGAAGGAGATATATTAGATCTGGCAGCCGAACACGGCATTGTAATCAAGAGCGGAGCCTGGTACGCATACAACGACAGCAAGATTGGACAGGGCCGTGAGAATGTCAAGCAATACTTAATCGAGAATCCCGATATATGTAATGAGATAGAAGAAAAGCTCAGGGAGAAGTTCACGTTAAAGCCTGCTAAGAAATACAACGAAGGGTTGGAATAGGATATGCATTCTGGTGACTTTAATCATGAGAGCATTCATTATATTTATTAATTTTACTGTAAGCATTGCTGCAGTATGATATTACAGGAGGGCTTTCCATGATTATCACGGAGCTTAAGGAGCTTAGAAAGGGAAGTTTTATAATTTGTATAGACGGAGTCGATTCATTTCCGCTTAATATCAAGGATATTGAAGCAGCAGGAATAAAGGAAGGCGACAAGCTTGACGAAAACACACTGGCTAAGCTTATGGAGGACTATGTCTGGCCGAAGGCAAGGCAAAAGGCATTGTCACTGATTAAGTTTCAGGACAGGACGCAGAAGGAGCTTAGGAACAGGCTTGCTCTTGAGATGTATCCTGAGGAAATTATCGAAAGAGTCATTAAATACACTATAAAATACGGCTTTATCAACGACAGGCGGTATGCCGACAACTATATAAGCTCAAGAAAGCTTAAAAAGAGCCAGACTGCCATAAGGGGAGAGCTTCTTCGAAAGGGTATAAACAAAGAGCTTTTGGACATAGTAATATTATCGCATTATGGTGATGAGGAGGAAGAGGATCCTGAGCTCATTGCAATTAAAAAGGCGGTAGCAAAGAAGGTAAGGGATATAGACGGCATGTCACACGAGGAAAAGGAGAAGCTCATAGCCTCACTCTACAGGAAGGGCTTTGATCTTGAAAAAATAAAACTAATAATAGGCAAGTAATTCTTGCCTTTTCTTTTTTTTTATTATACAATTACAATTGGCATAAATTTGATTGGCTATTACTTTCGAAAAAATGGAGGGCTGAAAATGAGTACTTCTGCATCACAGCTATCAGCAAGAGAACGTATTTATAAGCTGCTGGACAATAACAGCTTTGTGGAAATCGGTGCATTAGTGACAAAAAGAAACACCGATTTCAATTTGTATCAGACGGAAGCTCCGTCTGACGGCGTTATTACCGGTTATGGATTAATAGACGGTGATCCCGTTTATGTATACAGTCAGGACGCTGCAGTGCTTGGCGGAACAATCGGTGAAATGCACGCTAAAAAAATAACACACATCTATGATTTGGCAATCAAATCAGGCGTGCCCGTAATAGGGCTTTTGGATTCGGCAGGATTAAGACTTCAGGAAGCCACCGATGCGCTGAATGCATTTGGCGAAATATATAAGAAGCAATCCGAAGCCTCAGGTATAATCCCGCAGGTAACTGCAATATTAGGCAAGTGCGGAGGCGGGCTTGCAGTAATGGCAGCCTTAAGCGATTTTACCTTAATGGAAGAAAGGAATGCAAGGCTGTTCGTTAATTCACCTAATTCACTTTCGGGTAATTATGTTGAAAAGAATGACACCTCCGCAGCTAAATTTCAGGCTGAAGCCGGCAATACAGATGTTGTCTGCAAGGATGAAGCCGAGCTGCTTGAAAAGATCAGGGAGCTTGTTACCCTTCTTCCTGCCAATAATGAAGAGGGTTCCCGCATAGGCTCCTGCACAGATGATCTAAACCGCAAAATCCCCATGCTTGTAAATGAAGCGGAGGATGGTGCAAAAGCTCTTAAGGACATATCCGACAGTAATTTCCTTTATGAAATTAAGCAGGACTTTGCCAGGGAGATGGTTACAGGCTTTATCCGTCTGAACGGAATGACGGTAGGCGCCATAGCCAACAGAGCAAAGGTTCTTAATGATGAAGGCAAGGCAAGTGAAAGCTTTGACGGCAAGCTTACACAAGCAGGATGCAGGAAGGCTGCAAGCTTTGTAAACTTCTGTGACGCCTTCAATATACCGCTGCTTACCCTCACCGACGTAACAGGCTTTAAGGCAGATCTGGCACAGGAGAAGGAGATTGCAAAAGCAGCCGCAGTGCTTACCAATGCATTTGCACAGTCTACGGTTCCCAAGGTTAACGTAATTACCGGCAATGCTTTCGGAAGCGCATATATAACAATGAATTCCCGCCNNCCGCCATATCGGCGCTGACCTGGTATTTGCACTTCCAAATGCAAAAATCGGTATGATGGAGCCGGAGCTTGCAGTAATGATTATGTATGGCAATGAAGACAAGGAAACCGTCAAGGAAAAGGCCTCCGAATATGAGAAGCTGCAGGTTTCAGCCGAATCAGCAGCTAAGAGGGGATATGTTGACAGCATTATTGAACCTGAAGCATTAAGGCAGCATCTGATAATGGCATTTGAAATGCTGTTTACGAAAAGTGAAGCCATGCCTGTTAAAAAGCATGGTTCCTTATAGAACGGGAGGGATACTATGATGATCACAGATGGTATTGCATCCCTGACAATGCTTCTGGCAGGCAATATCAGTAATGAAAATCTTACAACCATATTGGTCATAGGCATTGCCCTTACAGCATTGGTGCTTATAATCCAGCTTGTAATAATATCAAAGCTTTCTAAGAATAAAGAATCATCCGGTTCATCCGGGAGGAATAATGCAAATAATTATGTTGATAATGTTANNGGTGATTGCGGCAGCAATTCATGCATACATTCAGGATCAGGCTGCAGAAGTGCCTGCAGACGGCTTTTTTGTCCGCTCTATAAAAAGAATGGAAGCAAGAAGAAGATAAATAAATCACTTATTATGATTAGCATTGCTTAACATGCAATGGACAAGGAGGATTTTAGCATGAAATACTATACAATAACAGTCAATGGCAACACATATCAGGTATCAGTTGAAGAAGGCATTACCGCACCTGTTGTACAAGCAGTGACACCCGTTCCTGCCGCAAGGACGATTACGGCTCCTGCAGCCGCAGCGGCTCCTGCACCTGCAAGCGCACCTCAAGCCAATAAAGCAGAAGAACCCGCACCTGCACCTGCTCCGGCAGGACAGGCAGGAAGCATTAAAATAAATTCTCCCATGCCTGGTAAGATAATTTCCCTTAAGGCCAATATCGGTCAGTCGATTAAGAAGGGAGAGGTTATTCTCATTCTTGAAGCAATGAAGATGGAAAACGAGATAGTCGCAACTGAGGACGGAACAGTTGCAAGCATAAACGTATCGGCAGGACAAACAGTGGAAGCAGGAGATTTACTTGCCACTTTAAACTAACATACGGGAGGAATTAACATGGCTGAACAAGTTAAAAAACCGGTAAAAATTACCGAAACTATATTGCGAGATGCGCATCAATCCCTTATTGCTACCCGTATGACAACCGATGATATGCTGCCTGTAATAGAAAAAATGGATAAGGTTGGCTATCATTCGGTGGAGTGCTGGGGCGGAGCAACATTTGACGCATCCCTTCGCTTCCTTAAAGAGGACCCCTGGGAAAGACTCAGGAAGATCCGTTCAGGATTTAAAAATACCAAGCTGCAGATGCTTTTCCGCGGCCAAAACATATTGGGGTACCGTCATTATGCCGATGATGTGGTGGAATATTTCGTACAGAAATCAATTGCCAACGGTATTGATATAATCCGCATATTTGACGCATTAAATGATATTCGCAATCTTGAATGTGCCGTAAAAGCCACCAATAAAGAAAAGGGCCATGCCCAAATAGCCATATGCTATACGCTGGGTGAAGCCTATACAACAGAATATTTTGTTGACCTTGCAAAGAAGATAGAAGATATGGGCGCATCCTCCATATGCATTAAGGATATGGCAGGACTTTTGATACCCTACAGGGCAACGGAGCTTGTTACCGCTCTGAAGTCTGCGGTAAAGATTCCTATAGACCTTCATACCCATTATACCAGCGGTGTCGGAAGCATGACTTATCTTAAGGCAGTGGAAGCAGGCTGCGATATCATTGATACAGCAATGTCACCCTTTGCACTGGGTACAAGCCAGCCCGCAACCGAGGTTATGGTTGAAACCTTCAGGGGAACACCATATGACACAGGCTTTGATCAGATACTCTTATCTGAAATAGCAGATTATTTCCGTCCCTTAAAGAACAAGGCGCTTGAAACAGGCCTGTTGGATCCGAAGGTAATGGGAGTTGATATTAAAACACTTCTTTACCAGGTTCCGGGCGGAATGCTTTCCAATCTGGTTTCGCAGCTTAAGCAGCAGAAGGCTGAAGACAGGTACTACGAAGTGCTTGAAGAGGTTCCGAGGGTGCGTAAGGATTTTGGCGAGCCTCCGTTGGTTACACCCTCCAGTCAGATAGTCGGTACCCAGGCTGTGCTTAATGTTCTTTCGGGTGAAAGGTACAAGATGGTCACCAAGGAATCCAAGGCATTATTATCTGGTGAATACGGCCAAACTGTTAAACCCTTCAATCCCGAGGTACAGAAGAAGGTTATCGGCGACAAGGAGCCGATTACATGCAGGCCTGCAGATTTGATTGAGCCGGAGCTTAAGAAGATAGAGGCAGAGATATCCGAATGGAAGGAACAGGACGAGGATGTTTTATCATATGCATTGTTCCCTGCTGTTGCTATGGATTTCTTCAAATACAGAAAAGCACAAAAAACCGGAGTTGATTTAACTGCCGCTGATGCAGAAAACAAGGCATATCCCGTATAAACGGCAGCAAAATACCAATTGAATATCATTATATTTAAAGGGTTGTTTCAATACAGTCCGGCATTACAGGTTTGTAATACCGAACTTCAGAACATTGGAGCAATCCTTTTATAATTCCCGAAATTTCTATTATATGTGATATGTCCTGCAGCTTGCTGCATGTTGACAGGTAGCTGTACAGTTTGTTATATTTAAAACAAATGCTGGTTAATGTGGAATATAGTAATTTGATAATTTAATATGTCAGATTTAAGATAATTTAATGGGGATATGTCATATGATGGATTTATATGGTGGAATAACAGCATTTAATGACTTTATCAGCACGCCCGGCTGCGCCTATGCTATTGTTATAATAGCGACTCTGGGCATTCTGGCTTATACTAATTTCCTTAAGAACAGGTTTGCAAGCATGAATCAGGCTCTTTACTTCAGGGAAGAGCTTTACAGGACATTATGTCTTTATATAGACGATGTATTAATGGTTATCATTCCCGACAAGCACATTGTTGAATATGTATCGCCGAATATTGAAAGAATATACGGTATTAGCGACACTCGAATAAAGAAGGATCCGAAACTCTTTTTCACCAATATGGATGAGAAAAGCATGAAAAGGACGGAGCAGCTTATGTCGGATGCAAGCTATATATCTAATAATGAGATTGAATTTGATTATAAGCATCCGATAACAGGTGAAGCGATTCCATCAATCATGCAGGTATTTCCAGTTGTAAAAAAAAAGCTCGTTACCCGTTATATAATAAATATCAGAAATATCACCAGGGAAAAGCAGACTCAGAAGGCATTAACTGATGCCCTTATCAAGGAACGCAAGGATAATCAATCCAGAAAAGAACTGATTTCGATTGTCAGTCATGAGATAAAAGCACCTGTTAATGCAATATCAGCCCTTGCCGACAAGGCTGCGGCATCATTATATGATATAAAAGCATCAGCACAGTGTCTGGAAAGGCTGCAGGAAGCATCAAAAAACCTTGTTGAGATAATTGATAACATTCTGGATATGTCAAGACTTGATTCCGACAGGCTTATTATAAAGAGGGAGCCCTTTAATCTCAGAGATTTTCTGGGAAGCTGCAGCTATACGGCAAGCCTGCAGGCAAAGCAAAGAAAGCTGAATTTCGAGATGCTGTCGGATTTTGACCATGAATATCTATATGGTGATACTGTCCGGTTAAAGCAGATACTGGACAACTGCATACAAAACAGCATAAAATTTACCACACGGGGTGGAAATATAAGATTAGAGGTCTCGGAAACAGGCTTATACGGCAATATAGCAATGTATCGCTTTATTATTTCAGATAATGGCAAGGGAATAGGCGAGGATTTTTTAGGAAGAATATTTAATGCCTTTGAGCAGGAAGACGCTTCCTCAGCTGAAAAATATGGAGGAATCGGGCTGGGAATGTATATAACGAAAAATCTGGTTGACCTTATGGAAGGTGATATACATGTGAGCAGCAAGCCCGGTGAGGGTACAGTTGTAACAATACACCTTCCCTTTGATATCGTTAACAGCATGTCGTTAAATAATAAAAATTAAAATAAATCCTTGACATATACACACCCTGAGAGTATACTACCACCTGTAAAGATTTTTACTTTACAGGTGGTGTTGCTTTGTGAACAATACAGGACCGCAGATTGATAAGCTGGAAGAGATTGTAGAGCTTTCCATATTATATGACTTTTACGGAGAGCTTTTATCCGAGCATAAAAGACGTATATTTGAGGATTATGTGCTCAATGACCTTTCCCTTGGCGAAATAGCCGAGGAGCAGCATATAAGCAGACAGGGTGTATATGATATAGTAAAACGATGCAGCCAGGAGCTTAAGGATTATGAGCAACGCCTGTCTCTGGTACACAAGTTTAACAATGTCAAGGAAGCAGTCGGCAGGATAAAGACCATATCCGAAGAAGTGAAGCAGTCGGGCAACACCTTGAGAATGAATGAAATTGACGCATTGGCTGACGATATTTTAAAGGAGCTGTAGCATGGCATTTGATAGCCTTTCTGAAAAACTGCAGAATATATTCAAAAGCTTAAGGGGTAAGGGAAGACTCTCCGAGGCTGATGTCAAGGCGGCCCTTAAAGAGGTTAAGATGGCGCTTCTTGAAGCTGACGTAAGCTTCAAGGTTGTCAAGAGCTTTATTGCTTCCGTTCAGGAAAGGGCAGTCGGCCAGGATGTGCTGAACAGCCTGACACCCGGACAGATGGTAATAAAGATTGTCAACGATGAGATGGTAAAGCTGCTTGGTGAAACCGCCGTTGAGCTGAACCTTGCACCCTCAAACGAAGTAACCGTAATAATGATGTGCGGACTTCAGGGTGCAGGCAAGACAACCACTGCTGCCAAGCTTGCAGGAAAGCTTAAATCCAAAGGCAGAAAGCCGCTGCTTGCAGCATGCGACATATACAGGCCTGCTGCAATAGACCAGCTTAAAATTAACGGTGACAAGCAGGGTGTTCCCGTATTTTCAATGGGCGACAAGCATAAGCCCCAGAGTATTGCTAAGGCGGCCCTTGAGCATGCCGAGAAGAACGGCTTTAATGTATTGATTATGGATACCGCAGGCCGTCTCCATATCGATGAAGCCATGATGGATGAGCTAATCGATATAAAATCAAGTCTTAAGGTCCATCAGACGCTTCTTGTAGTGGATGCAATGACCGGACAGGATGCCGTTAACGTAGCCCAGATGTTCAATGAGAAGCTTGCCATCGACGGCGTTATCCTTACCAAGCTGGACGGTGATACAAGAGGCGGCGCAGCCCTGTCAATACGTTCCGTTACAGGATGTCCGATTATATTTGCCGGTATGGGCGAGAAGCTTTCCGACCTTGAGCAGTTTTATCCGGACAGGATGGCATCAAGGATTCTTGGTATGGGGGATATACTGACTCTGATAGACAAGGCCCAGGCTGAATTCGATGAGAATAAGGCTAGGGAAATGGAGAAGAAGCTTCGGAAGGCAGAATTTGACTTCAATGATTTTCTTGATCAGATGCACCAGATAAAGAAAATGGGCGGCTTGGCGGATCTTGTCAAGATGCTGCCCGGTATGGGTAGACAGCTTAAGGATGTGGAAATAGATGAAAAAGCATTGACCACAACCGAGGCTATTATATATTCCATGACGAAGGAAGAACGGTCAAATCCGGATATGCTTAACCTTTCAAGAAAGAAGAGGATTGCCGCAGGCGCAGGGGTTGATATCAGCGATGTGAATGCCCTTGTTAAGCAATTTGAGCAATCCAAAAAGATGATGAAGCAGTTCTCCGGTATGATGGGTGGAAAAGGTTCCAAAAAGGGCAGGTTCAGAATGCCCTTTGGACTATAGATCAACATGTATATGCAATCTGATAGAAATTGTTTGTATTTGCATGCATAATGAATATTTAAGGAGGTGAAATAGATGGCAGTAAAGATCAGGTTAAAGAGGATGGGACAGAAAAAGGCTCCTTTTTATAGAATAGTAGTTGCTGATTCAAGGTCTCCGAGAGATGGCAGATTCATCGAGGAAATCGGTACTTATGATCCCGGCAAGAACCCCAGCGCTTTTAAGGTAAATGAGGAAGCCGCAAAGAAATGGCTGGCTAACGGTGCTCAGCCGACCGATACCGTTGGCAAGATATTCAAGATTGCCGGCATACTGTAACTTAATGCCGTGGACTCAGTTCCCGCACTGCTATGGATGCGTAGCTTGCGCAGATGGAGGTAGTGATATGAAGGAATTAGTAGAGGTAATCGCCAAATCACTCGTGGATCATCCTGATGAGGTTGTGGTTACCGAAAATGAAACCGATAGGGCCATTGTTGTAGAGCTCAAGGTTGCTGCAGACGATATGGGTAAGGTTATCGGCAAGCAGGGACGTATTGCCAAGTCAATTCGTACCGTTGTTAAGGCAGCCGCAACCAGGGACGACAAGAAGGTTGTGGTGGAGATCGTCCAGTAGCCGGTATTTGATTAGAGCCGCATATGTGAAGGCATATGCAGGCATATGCTTATCAGCCGAATATTTACACAGATATATTATATTTATCGCAGATGTATAAGCAACTGAATAAAGATTGCTTGTGATCTGTATATAAGGCTTATGATTTCGATGAGGTATGGGCTGGCTTATATGTCGATGGGCATAACGGTCAGCTTTCCTTATCCTTTTACTGGCATGAAGGATGGTTGCATGGATAATTATTTAAGGGTGGGCGTGATAACGTCAACTCACGGGATAAGAGGAGAAGTCAAGGTTTATGTAACAACCGATGACAAGAGCCGTTTTTCCGAGCTGGATTCTGTTTATCTTGATACAGGAAGGGAATTAATGCATCTTGAAATTGAAGGGGTAAAATACTTCAAGCAATTTGCCATACTCAAGTTTAAAGGCATCGACAATATAAATGACATTGAAAAATACCGCGGCAAGGATTTGCTGATCACAAGACAGCAAGCTGTGAACCTTGAGGAAGATGAATACTTCATATACGATTTGCTTGGAATGGAGGTCTTTGCGGATACCGGTGAAAGAATCGGAGAGCTTGCTGAGATTCTAACCTCTCCTGCAAATGACGTATATGTAGTAAAAACACCGGAAGGTAAGGAGGTTCTTCTGCCTTCCATAAAAGAATGCATCCTTGATATTGATGAAGAAAGTAAAAGGATTACCGTCCATATGATGGATGGCCTTTGATGTTTTTCAGGGCAAGGCATTATGAAAGGCACGGTGGATTGATGAATTTTCATGTACTGACTTTATTTCCCGAGATGGTTATGTCAGGTCTGAATAACAGTATAATCGGAAGGGCTATGGAAAACGGGCTTATTACCCTTAATGCGGTCAATATAAGGGATTTCAGCGATGATAAGCATAAGCGCGTGGATGATTACCCATACGGAGGCGGAGCAGGTATGGTTATGCAGGCCGAGCCTGTTTATAAGGCGTATGCCTATGTGGCAAATCACATCCATTTAACCAGGGAAAACAGGGATAATCCGACGGAACGCAAAAAGCTCAGAGTTGTTTATGCTACCCCCCAGGGCAGCCGTTTCAATCAAAGCCTGGCCGAGGAGCTTGCACTTGAGGAGGACCTGATTATTTTATGCGGCCATTATGAGGGTATTGACGAAAGAGTACTTGAGATGATAGTGACAGACAATGTTTCCATCGGGGATTATATTCTGACCGGAGGAGAGCTTGCCGCCATGGTTATGGTTGATGCCATAAGCAGACTGATACCCGGTGTGTTAAGCAATGAAATATCCGCTGAATTTGAATCCTTTCAGGACAACCTGCTTGAATATCCGCAATATACACGTCCCGAGGTATTCATGGGCCATAAGGTTCCGGAGGTGCTGTTGTCAGGCCACCATGCCAATATAGATGCATGGAGAAGGGAGCAGTCCATCATACGCACCTACGAGAGGCGTCCCGACCTGCTTGAAAAGGCCGAGCTTACCGAGGAAGAGCGAGAATTCCTGACATGCCTTATCTTCAGGAAAAACTATGATGTTTATTAAAATAATACTTACTGGTTTATCAGAGAATACTTGCTATATCTATTTAAATAATACCAGCAGGTTTATTAGATAACATTTGCAGGTTTTATTGGACAATACCTGCAATGTTTATTAAGAAAATACTTGCAATTAATAATTTTCTGTGTTAAAGTATGATATTGTGAGATGAGATGGTCCGCTGATACAGTAAGGTATTATGAACATCCGTATTAATTAGGAGGTCACATAAATGAGCGATATTATTAAAGAAATTGAAGCCGCCCAGCTTAAGGAAAAGGTAGATGATTTCAGGGTTGGCGATACCGTAAAGGTATATGCAAAGGTTAAGGAAGGCAACCGCGAAAGAATTCAGGTGTTTGAAGGTACTGTTATTAAGAGGCAGAACGGCGGAGCAAGGGAAACCTTCACAGTAAGAAAGAGTTCAGGCGGCATCGGCGTAGAAAAGACATGGCCGCTGCACAGCCCGAGTATTGACAGAATTGAAGTAACCAGACACGGTAAAGCAAGACGCGCCAAGTTGTTCTATCTTCGTGAAAGAGTGGGCAAGAAGGCTAAGGTTAAGGAATTAATAAAGTAATTAAGAATTTCATATTTTATTAAAAATGAGGGCGACGCCCTCTTTTTTATTTTAAATAACAACTAAAGCAATGACTGTTGTGAACCGGTCTTTATTGAATCCAAAATTAGCTTACAAGCAATTCAACTTAAAAGCAATTGAATATAATACGCTTTTTTACAATTATATTGACTTCCTGCATTTCGATATATATAATTAATAAAATTCACATTATACAAAAAGCACCGGACACCGGAGGGAACAGGTTACGGATAATAAAGAGAAAGTTATTAATGCATACGCATCCGGAAACTCTTTAATTGAATATTACCAATATATGAGCTATAATTAAAACGATATACAAAACTCAAGGGGACCAGCAGCAATGGATTTTGATTTCGAAAAGAAAAGCAGAAAACCTCTTATAATGAAAATATTCATTGAGGTGTTTATCTGGGCAGCACAGATAGCTGCCGTAATATTTCTTGCTTATTTTATCATATACTATGCATTGGAAAAAACGAATATGGTCGGCAGCTCCATGGAAGCAACATTGAACGATAAGGACCCGATTATAATCAACAAGCTTTCGTACCGTTTCAAGGAGCCAAAGCGCTTTGATGTCATAGTCTTCAAGCAAAGCGGCAGGGAGCATGCATATTATGATATTAAGCGAATAATCGGCCTTCCGGGGGAAACCGTCCTTATAAAGGACAATAATATTTATATTAACGGAGAACTTGTTTTTGATCCGGTTAATGCAGAGCCAATGGATAACTACGGGCTTGCCAGGGATGGGGTTACACTGGACGAGAACGAATACTTCGTTCTTGGAGATAATCGCAATAACAGCGAGGACAGCAGGTTTGCAAGCATCGGCAATATAACAAGGGATGAGATAATCGGCAAAGCGAGCTTGCGTCTGTCGCCCTTTAATTTTATAAACAAGCTGAACTTAAAGCATGAAAATGAAGAGGAATAATAAACTAATAATTTTTCAAATGAGGTAAAGATTATGGATATACAATGGTATCCCGGTCATATGACNNGTAATATACCGCGTTTTTCCGTTCGACGAAATCGGCATCATAAAATAGCGGAAAGGATTGTTCCGGTTGAATATACAGTGGTACCCCGGTCACATGACCAAAACCAAAAGAATGATAACTGACAGCCTGAAGCTCTGCGATGTCGTCTGCGAAGTGCTTGATTCGCGTATTCCGATATCAAGCAGGAATCCCGACATGGATAAGCTGGCAGGAAGTAAATCCCGTGTAATCGTACTTAATAAAAGTGATATGGCAGATGACAGGCACAACGACGCCTGGGTTAAATATTATGAAGATAAGGGGTTTTATGTCGTAAAGGCGGATTCCAAGAGCGGCTCAGGCATAAGGCAGGTTAAGGATGTGGTGAACAAGGCCTGTGAAGCCAAAAGGCAGCGTGACCAAAGAAAGGGCATCCTGAACCGTCCTCTTCGGGCCATGGTAGCCGGCATACCCAATGTTGGCAAATCCACATTCATAAACAGCCTTGCAGGTAAGGCAAGCGCCAAAACAGGCAATAAACCGGGAGTAACCAGGGGCAAGCAATGGATAAAGCTTGGCAACAACATTGAACTGCTGGATACACCGGGTTTATTATGGCCTAAATTTACTGATATTGAAACAGGACTCAAGCTGGCATTTATCGGCTCAATTAGCGATGATATTATCAATACCACCGAGCTTGCGCTTGAGCTGATATTTACCGTAAGTAAAAATTATCCCGATGCATTTGACCAGCGGTACGGTATTGGAGAAATAAAAGAAATCGATAAGATTGAGAATGCAGTGCAGCTTCTGGAGCAGATAGCAGAAAAGAGAGGATGTCTTAAAAAGGGCGGAGGGCCGGATAAAGACAGGGCGGCATTAATACTTCTGGACGATTTCAGAAACTGCAGGCTTGGGAGAATCACGCTGGAATACCCTGAATAAGCATTCATACAAGATACTTTTATTTTATTAATAATAGGTGGGCATAGGTGGGTATATGACAGATAAAACGTTTATTGAAAGCGGTACTGATAAAAATGTATCCGAAATAAGACGGGAATTCATGGAAGCAGGTCCAAATATGCTTCCGGGCATTATTAATAAGTATTTAAGCGATAAAAGAAGCTCGGTTGCCTCATTATGCAAGCAATATGCCCTTAAGTACTCCGCATATGAGAAGGAAATAAAGCGGCTTGAAGCCATGAAGCAGTATGAAAACACCTATAAAAGCTATAAATACATATGCGGAATAGACGAAGTGGGAAGGGGTCCGCTTGCGGGACCGGTGATAGCCTGTGCAATCATCCTTCCAAAAGACTGTAATATACTGTACATAAATGACTCAAAGCAATTAACGGAGAAAAGAAGAGAAGAGCTTTACGGTGAAATTATCGAGAAATCAATTGCCTTCGGGATTGGAAGCGTATCCCCTGCAAGGATTGATGAGATTAATATCCTTCAGGCAACCTATGAGGCCATGAGACAGGCAGTTGTGAATCTTGGGATAGTTCCCGATATATTATTAAATGATGCAGTTACAATACCCGGGATTAATATTAAGCAGGTTCCCATAGTAAAGGGTGACTCTAAAAGCATATCAATTGCTGCTGCAAGCATAGTTGCCAAGGTCACAAGGGACCATCTTATGGTCGAATATGATAAGCTGTATCCGGGATATGATTTTGCGGCCAATAAGGGTTACGGATCTTCCGGGCATATGGATGCATTAAGAAGGCTGGGTCCCACACCTATACACAGGAGAAGCTTTTTAAAGTTTCTGGAGCAATAAGCAGACTTTGGCCTTAAGCTATGTACAGGATAATAACTCTTAATCAATGAACGACCGAAAAAGGAGCAAATATGCAGGACAGTAAGGATCTTGATAAAAATAAAACAGCGGTTGCTCTGTCCTATGATCCGGATGAGGCCGCTCCCAAGGTGGTGGCGGCCGGAAAGGGTTATCTGGCGGATAAGATTCTTGAACGTGCCAGGGAAGCCGACATACCGGTTCATAAGGATGAAGCTCTTGCAAAAAGCCTGTATAAGCTTGAGCTTGGCGAATTAATACCACCCGAGCTTTATGAGGTTGTGGCGGAGATCCTCGTGTTTGTTGACAGGATGGACCGGATAAAGGGAAGATTGGACGGTACACAGCGTGAATAAAAGGGAAACGGGGAGCAGATATGAGCAAATAGCCGCAGACTACCTTATGAAATGCGGTTATGATATACAAGTGAAGAATTTCAGATGCAGGCTGGGTGAGATTGACCTTATTGCACAAAATGAAGGCTATCTGTGTTTTATTGAGGTAAAATACCGTTCAAGCACAGTGCGCGGCTTTCCCTCCGAGGCTGTTGATAAACGTAAGATCATGAGGATTGTACGGACAGCGCAGTACTATATGCTGGTAAACGATATACCTCAGACAACACCCTGCCGCTTTGACGTAGTGGATATACTTGACGGAGAAATCACCGTAATTAAGAACGCTTTTGATTTTATATGACTATTTTTATTTAGCTGGTTTTATATATCTGGTTTTATATATTTGGTTTTATATATCTGGTTTTAAGTATCTGGTCTTATATAACT
>DCTS01000017.1 GCA_002329645.1 Lachnoclostridium sp. UBA1434
CTTTATATGTCAACCCAAAATTTTATATTTTTTAGATTATTTTACTCACTTATTATTTTATTCATTTATTTAATACCAATATTAGATTATCATGTTCTATTTGACAGCCGGGAGTAAATACGGTATGCTTATCTCACTTTCATAGATTATCCAAGGAGGAACGCCATGAATAAGAAAGTTGCTGTTCTTATGGGAAGTGACAGCGATCTTCCTGTTGTAAAGGGAGCCATAAAGGCTCTCAGGGATCTGGACATCACTGCTGAGGTCCATGTACTTAGCGCACACCGGACACCGGATCAAGCCGGCAAATTTGCCGCGGAGGCAAAGGCTAACGGTTTTGGTGCAATAATATGCGCTGCAGGGAAGGCAGCCCATTTAGCCGGTGTTATTGCCGCACATACTGTGCTTCCTGTCATAGGGATACCTATTAAATCATCTGCTCTTGACGGTATGGATGCCCTGCTGTCAACTGTCCAGATGCCAAAGGGAATTCCCGTAGCCACCGTAGCAATTGACGGGGCTGAAAATGCCGGCTTGCTTGCAGCACAGATACTTGCCGTGCATGATGAGGAATTGGCCGCTAAATTGGAAGAGATGCGCGCTGCAATGACGCGGGATGTACTTGAAAAGGACGCCCGGATCCAATCCGAATTTAATATGTAACATAGTAAGACAGCGCCGACAGCTTGAGCTTAAGCCCAGCTTCGGCGCCAATTTCCACAATGCCTTCTAATTTTTCTATGCCCATATAAGTTCTGTTTAGTAAATCACTAAAGATTCCGGCTGCTTTCATACAACTCCTTAACAGACACAGGCCTGTTGGTATTTATCTTAAACAGTTCATTTGCGCTTACTGAAAAATTAAGGTTTTGTCCGCCTTCGATATACATTTTATTAATTCCAATTACCTCACCATATTTATTCAGTAAGGGACCTCCGCTGTTTCCTGACGATATTGGGGCATCTGTCTGCACATACTCAATCTCGCGTATTTTTCGAGAAGCAGTCGTAACCATTCCTCTTGAAAATGTAGCGGTTAAGCCGTAGGGGCTTCCAAGGGTATACGCAGTTTCACCTGTTATTGCTCCATCCTGGCAGATTGTAAGGCCGGGTTTATCCCCATTGGTAGCAAGTATTGCAATATCTATATCCTCATCATATCCAAGCACGGCTTCCACCTTATACTCCTTGCCGTCTACGGATTTGACAATCAGACTTTCAGCTCCTTCAATAATATGGTAACTGGTAACAATACGTCCGTCGCCTATGAAGAAGCCTGAACCAAAGCTGTCATACTTACCATTAACAACTGTCGTTATTTCAACCATAGAGGGATTGCAGACTTTAAATATTTCTTCTGGAAGCATCTCCTTCCTGCCTTCCGGCTTATCTGTTACATTAACATTAATATACAGCCTGTCATTCGCGGATTCCGAGGAAATAATTATGGTATCCCTGCCTGCCTTCACCGGAGTCAGTTCAAACCACAGCATTTTTCCTCCGTCTGTCTTATGAATCCGGCTATAGCTTACTATATCCTTTGTCTTGCTTAAGGTGTCTATTATAAAGGTTTCTTCTTCCTCCGGCTTATATACAGATACGTATATTTGCCTCTCCGTATGCAAGCTCAGGTTTTCTGAAAAGGTACCCAATCTGTTGCTGCCTATTAATAACTCTGTCGAAGCCTCATATTTACCTGATTTGGCATATACGGTAACCTTACCTTCCTTTTTTGCCGTTACCCTTCCAACTGTGTTAACCCCGGCAACCTTTTCGTCCGAAACACTCCATTTAATATTTCCGTCTGCACCGATTAATTTTGCCTGAAATAAGAAATCCTCCTCAACATTCATGTATTCAACTGAAGCGACCATATCTATATATGGCTTCTCAACGGTTATGTCCACCTCGAGATTATATGTATTGTCATTTTGCTTAACTTTAACTGTAATAACAGTCTTGCCTTCCCCTACGGGAGTAACTTTCCCGTCTTTTGAAACTTTAACTACCTTTGTATTGGCTGACTTATAAGAAACAACCGCATCTGAGGATATGTTCTTAAGCTTTATATTATAAGTCTTATACCCAACATACAAGGTTTTAGCTTTTTCCGTCACCGATGGCGTCTTGACGGCCGCCTGGACAGTTATTTCATACTGCCCTGCACCCGTCTCACTAATTCCGAAGGTAAGCATTATAGCTAACAGGATTTTAATTATATGTCGCTTCAATACGCGCAATCTAATACCTTCTTCCTAATAAATATAAGGATATATTATAGTATGTATATAATAATATCAACACTTTTTTACAGCCCTGATAAATCCATATACAGCAAAACAGCGCCGACAGCTTGAGATAAGCCCAGCTTTCGGCGCCAGCTTTATACATTACAATATGAAATATTCAAACCTTAATGCTTATGCATCACTATATCCGAGCATGAATTCATAATTTATATCCTTCCCGTAATATCCGTTGGGTTTCCAAACACATATAGAATACCATCCCGGAAGAAGATATACATTTTTAAAATATTGTATCGGTTCATCATAAACATCATATGCGTTACAATAGAAGTCTGAAGCATAAGCTCCTATCTGAGTTACGACCACATTCATATCATCCATGGTTTCAAAATTAATAATTCCATATATATATATCGGGGATATAACTTCAAATTGATACCAATCCACCTCCTCCTCTATTTTCAAGGTTCCCTTTACCCTCGTAAAAGGGGGAATTTCCTGTGAAGTATATGGATCTCTGACTATACACAGGATCCTCATATATGGTATTACGCTCGACTATATCCTGTATTTCCTTAATATATATATCATACAGCTCCTTAACAGTCACCGGCCTGTTGGTGCTTATCTTATAAAGTTCGTTTACGCTCACTGAAAAATTCAGGTTCTGTCCGCCATCGTAATACATTGTGTTGATACCAACAACCTCACCGTATTTGTTCAGCAAGGGGCCTCCGCTGTTTCCGGGTGATATTGCAGCGTCTGTCTGTACATATTCTACGCCATCAACCTTTCGGGATGCATTTGTAACCATTCCCTTAGAGAATGTATCCGTTAAGCCCAGAGAGCTGCCGAGGGCATATACGGTTTCACCGGTTTTTACACCATTCTGGCAGATTGTAAGGCTTGGTTTATCCGCATCGGTAGCAAGTATTGCAAGATCTAAGTCCTTATTATATCCAAGCACCGCTTCCACCTTATGCTCCTTGCCGTCATTGGATTTTACAACCAGACTTTCAGCTCCTTCTATAACATGATAATTGGTTACAATGCGTCCGTTGTCTATAAAGAAACCTGAGCCAAGACTTTCATATACTCCTAAGGATAGTACCGTTATTTCCACCATGGAAGGATTGCAGGCTTCAAATATATCTTCCGGAAGCAGCTCCTTCCTGTCTTCAGGCTTATCTGTCACATTGACCGTAATATACAGCCTGTCGTTAGTGGCTTCCGAGGAAATAATTATGGTATCCGTGCCTGCCATCACCGGAGTCAGCTCAACCCGCAGCATATTTCCGCCGTCTGCCTTATATATCCGGCTATAGCCGATTATTTCCTCTGTCTTGCTTAAGGTAGTAATTTTAAAGGTCTCATCTTCTATAGGTTCATATACTGATATGTAAATCTGCCGCTTGTCATGCAGGGTCAAATTCTTAGAGAAGGTACCCAATCTGTTGCTGCCTATTATAACCTCCGTCGAAGCCTCATAATCACCTGCTTTGGCATATACTGTAACAATGCCCTCTTTTTTTGCAGTTACTCTTCCGACCGTGTTAACTTTGGCAACCTCTTCATCCGAGACACTCCATTTAACCTTTTCGTCTGCTCCCACCAGTTTAGCCCTAAACAGAAAGTCTTCCTCAATATTCAGGTACTCAACAGAAGCGGTCATTTCTATATAAGGCTTCTCGACTGTTATATTCACGTTAAGGTTATATACCTTATTATTCTGCTTGACAACAGCTGTAATAACAGCCTTGCCTTCCCCAACGGGAGTAACCGTTCCGTCTTTTGAAATCTTGGCCGCCTTAGTATTGTCTGACTTAAAGGATACAGTGGCTTTATCCGATTTATTCTTAATCTTAATTTTGTGCGTCTTATATCCGACTTATAATGTTTTTTCTTTTTCCGTCACCGATGGCGCTTTGGAAGCTGCCTGTACAGTAAATGAAATCGGACTAATGCCTGCCTCACAGATACTAAAGGTAAGCATCATAGTTATAAGGATTTTGATTATACGTCTCTTCAGCGTACGCAATCTTTTTACTCCCCCCATATGTTTATATGACTATATTATAAATATTTAAAACAATATCAACTAAATTATGGTAATTCCTTATAATCATAGTGAAATTTTATCAGGCTTGCCTGCATTCCGGCATGTCATAATCAGATAAGCAGATAAAATAAAGCTGATTATTGTAATAAGTAATGTATTATATTATACTTGCTTCATAACATGGTCCATGTCAGCTTAAGAACTTACCATGATATTTTATATACGAGTAAGGGGATAATTATGAATATAAATGAAATGTTAAATAATAAAATAATAGACTGCTCCTGCGGGAAGGAGCATTTCTGTTCCGTTAAGACGGTTATAATTGAAGAGGCAGCCCTCGGAAGTGTACCTGGTATCCTTGAAGAAGCCGGATACAGGAAAGCATTCTTCCTGTATGACCGCAATACATACCTGGCTGCCGGATACAAGCTGTCAGAAATCATTAAGGATTCCGGTATTCAGGCTGTTCATTATGTTATTGAGGAGAACAGTCCGGTTCCCGATGAGAAGACCATAGGTACCGTACTGCTGAATTTTGATTCGGATTGTAATATTATAGCTGCGGTCGGGAGCGGTACAGTTAATGATATAAGCCGCTTCATAAGCTTTAAGCTTAAGCTCCCGTATATTATTATCGCTACGGCCCCTTCGATGGACGGCTTTGCTTCAAGCGTAGCGCCTCTCATATCCGGCGGCATGAAAACCACCTATCCGGCCCATGCTCCTTATGCTATCATAGGGGATCTTGATATATTGAAAAATGCCCCGGCAGAAATGATTGCCGCAGGTATCGGAGACATTCTCGGTAAATATACCAGCCTTTGTGACTGGGAAATTGCCCATATTATTACCGGAGAATATAAATGTGAGGCTTTAATGTCACTGGTCAGGCAAGCCCTGCATGAGGTGACAGCCAATATCAATATGATTGCCGGACGGGATACAGAAGGGATTAAGAACCTGATGGAGGCCCTGGTTTTATCGGGCATTGCAATGAGTTATGCAGGCAATTCAAGGCCTGCCTCCGGAAGCGAGCACCATCTTTCCCACTATTGGGAAATGATAAGCCTCATGAAGGGTGAAGAGCATGCACTCCACGGAACGCAGGTGGGTGTGGCGGCCGTTGCCGTACTTAAGGCATATGAGCTTCTTGCTGCCTGTGATGTTGATTTTTCAGAGCGTGTGGGTTATGCAAGGACAAATGCGGCAATGTATTGCAGCCGGTGCTGGGAAAAATATATACGCTCAATCTATGGCAGGGCAGCCGATCAGGTGATTGCCCTTGAAGCCTCGGTAAAAAAGAATTATCCCTCCAATGTCCTCCCTCGAATTGATAAAATAGAGAATGCATGGGAGGACATAAAGGGCATTATAAAAGGCCTTCCGTCGGCAGACAATATAAAAGGCATCCTTTCCCGGCTGCCTGCACCCTATTCACCTGCAGGGATAAACGTAGATAAGGATGCCTTTGAGAGCGGCTTCAAAGCTGCAAAGGAGCTTAGAAACCGCTACGGGCTTTTACAGCTTTTGTTCGACCTTGGGCTTACTGAGGATATAGCTTCAGATGTATGGGAGTATTTCATACATGGCTGCTCACTGTAGATGCTGACAGTTTGGCATCTCACCATAGATCATCCCATGGCAGGATATATACAGGATTAAGCTTATATATACCTGTAGGAGCCTGCCAGGTTTATGACCCCGGTAAGCCTTACATCCCTGGAGGAGCTTGCAGCCTGTATTTCATATTCACCGGGTTCAACTCTGAAGCATTTGCAGGATGTGTCATAATAGCCAAAGGCTTCCTTGTCAAGAGTTATGGAAAGCCTTCTTTCCTCTCCCGCTTTCAGATATACCTTTTCAAAGCCCTTAAGCTCATGTTCAGGTCTTTTTGTTGAAGGCCTCAGGCTGTGCACATATATTTGTACTGCTTCCGCACCGTCCATGCTTCCTGTATTTTTTACATTCAGGCTTATCGTAACTTCTGCATCATCCTTGTCTTCCCTTACGTCTGCCTTCATGTTACTGTAGCTGAACTGCGTATAGGACAGGCCATGTCCGAAGCAGTATCTTAAGTCGGTACCCTCCGTGTTGTAATACCTGTATCCGACAAATATACCTTCTTTATAAGTAACCTTATTCGTCTTTCCAAATTCGCCGATTTTATGAGCAGGACAATCCTCCAAAGCTTTAGGGAAGGATTCAGGAAGCTTTCCTGAAGGATTCACAACGCCAAACAGCACATCTGCCAATGCGTTTCCTCCTTCTATTCCGTTGTAGTAATTCCATACAATCGCTTTTGCCCTGTCAGCCCAGGCTTCCATATCAACGGCTGAGCCTGCAACCATGACTATTACGGTATTTGGGTTGACATCCAGTATGGCATTGATGAGCTCATCCTGGCCGTAAGGAAGCTTCATGTCAGGACGGTCCCTGCCCTCGGTGTCGTATTCGTGGTTTAAGCCTCCTATGAAGATCACCTCGTCGGACCTGCCTGCAAGCTCAACAGCTTCCATATAGAGTTTTTCTTTCTTCTTACGGTCTTCCTCCTGCTGCTTTATTTCGAGCTCCTTCTCCGAAGCATTGGGATCATCCTGGTTATGTCTTGCCTTTTTAGGAGGCACATAATAGCCTTTGGCATAATTAACCTGTAACGAACCTCCGAGCTTAACCTTTATACCCAACAACGGAGATATCTCATACAGAGCCTTAATTTCAGCGCTTCCTCCGCCTCCTGCGTGCTGAGCCTGAGCATTATAACCGATTACGGCTATTGACTTAAGCTTTTCTCTCTTTATCGGAAGTCTTGCATCCTCGTTCTTAAGCAGAATTATAGACTCCCTGGCAATGCTTAATGCTGCCTCCCTGTGCTCAGGCAGGTTATATGCTCCGGGTTTTCTGTCTTTAGCTTCCTCTCCCAGCATCTTAAGCCTGAGCATTGTCCGCAGGACATTCCTGATTTTTCTGTCAATGCATTCCTCGCTGATCCTGCCTTCCCTGACAGCCTTTAACAGGGGTTCTGCCATATAAGTATTATCAAATGCAGAGCCCATCTCAATATCAAGACCCGACTCCGCAGCCTCTGTCGTGTCATGGACTCCTCCCCAGTCGGAAATTACCGTGCCGTCATAACCCCATTCGTCACGCAGGATTTTGGTCAAAAGATACCTGCTCTGGGAACAATGCTCCCCATAGAGCTTGTTGTATGCTCCCATTATTGTAAGGCTTTCTCCTTTATATAGAGCAGCCTTAAAGCCCGGAAAGTAAATTTCCCTTAATGCCTGCTCGTCAATATAAGTATCGACCTGCAAGCGGTCTGTTTCCTGATTGTTGGCAACAAAATGCTTCACACAGGCAGCCACATCATTTTCCTGTATGCCCCGGATTAAGGGCACAGCCAGCTCAGAAACCAGCAGCGGGTCCTCGCTCATGTATTCAAAATTACGCCCGCACAGCGGACTTCTCTTAATATTTATGCCGGGTGCAAGTATAACATCCTTGCCCCTGCCTCTTGCCTCCGCTCCGAGCACCCTGCCCATGTCATAGGCCTTCTGCCTGTTCCAGGTGGCAGCGACAGCCGAATTGCTGGGAAGGTAGGTTACATAATCATCGGTTGTGCCTGCAGCCTTCCATACCTTAAGCTCAAATTCCTTCCTGACTCCCATCGGGCCGTCCGACATTACAAGGGGCGGAATTCCCAATCTCTTCACTCCCCCGGACTGAAACAGCCCTTCGCCGTGAATCATGGCTACCTTTTCTTCCAGAGTAAGCTTGGATAATATGCTTTCTATTCTTCCTTCATCAACAGCCTTCATATGATCTACCTTTCGTATATTTATATCTATAGTCCGTACTAAACCTTCAATGATTCGAATAATTAAATGCAAAATTCTCATATACAGCCTGTTAAGACTTATACTTGTTATTTCAACCGGCAGCTTTAATTTATTACAGCAAGCAGCATAATAGTTACTTCAACCGATAATTTATACATCTCAGCTCAGCCTGCAGATAATTTCTCCCGTCCCGGAGGGTTCAACTATAGTATCATTTCCGCTGACGGTTACAGCTGCTCCCTCTGCGCTGATAACATTCGTAATATTAACCAGCTTTACGCGCCAGGGCTTGCCGGACTTCACATTTATGCGTATTGTGTTATCCGACCTTATAACCTCGGCTTCAGCCTCAAGGACCGCATCGGGACCGTACACCACGGACGTGGCCGGAATGCCTTCCTTAAGCTCATATGCTGCAAAAACCACATTATCCGCATAATCATATACCGCATCCTCATTGGTTTTGCCGATTGCAATAAGGCTTCCTTCCCTTACAAGCAGGGGAATACTAAGGTATCCGTGCCTTTCGGTAATAAAGGTTTTACCCTCCTTTACCTCTCCCGTCAAATAATCTGTCCATTTCCCCTCGGGAAGGTAGTAGCATGCAGCGCCCTCCTCGTTGAATATTGGTGTAACCAGCAGGGAGTCTCCCAGCATATACTGCCTGTCCAGGAAAGCACAAACAGGATCCTCGGTAAATTCCATGACCATGCTTCTCATTACCGGTATGCCGGTCTTCGAATTCTTTACCGCATTAGAATAAAGGTACGGCATAAGCGAAGCCTTCAATCCGGTGAAGAACCTCACTACCTCCACCGCTTCCTCGTCATAAGCCCAGGGAACCCTGTAGGATGTACTGCCGTGAAGCCTTGAATGAGTGGACAGCAGTCCGAAGGCCACCCACCGTTTATAGACATCCGGCGTGGAGGTGCTCTCAAAGCCTCCAATATCGTGGCTCCAGTATCCAAAGCCCGACATTGCCAGAGACAGGCCGCCCCTTAGGCTTTCCGCCATTGACTCGTAATCGGACCAGCAGTCGCCTCCCCAGTGCACGGGGAACTTTTGGCCTCCGGCAGTTGCGCTTCTTGCAAAAAGCACCGCTTCGCCCCTGCCCCGATTTTTCTCTATTACCTCAAATACAAGCTTATTATATAAATAAGCGTAATAATTATGCATTTTCTCCGGATCGGAGCCGTCATGATATACAACATCCACAGGTATCCTCTCTCCGAAATCCGTCTTAAAGCAATCCACTCCCATGTCAAGCAGTGCTTCAAGCTTGGAGGCATACCATGCGCAGGCTTCAGGGTTGGTAAAATCCACAATTGCCATACCCGGCTGCCACATATCCCACTGCCATATATCCCCGTTGGGGCGCTTTAAAAAGTATCCTCCTTCAGCTCCCTCTTTAAACATGGCGGATTCCTGGGCAATATAGCTGTTGATCCATACACAGATCTTAAGACCCTTTTCCTTAAGCCTCTTTAACATGCCTGCAGGATCAGGAAAAACCTCAGGATTCCAGATGAAGTCGGTCCAGCAAAAATCCTTCATCCAGAAGCAGTCAAAATGAAATACCTTAAGGGGTATCCCCCTGCTAATCATTCCGTCAACAAAGCTTGTTACGGTTTCTTCATCATAATTCGTTGTAAATGATGTAGAAAGCCACAGTCCGAAGGACCAGGCAGGCGGCAGCGAAGGTCTGCCTGTCAGAAGGGTGTACCGTGAAATCACATCCTTCATTGATGGCCCGTTTATTATATAATAATCCATACTCTCGCCCGGTACGGAAAACTGTACCTTCTTAACCAGCTCAGAGCCAACCTCGAAGGATACCTTACCCGGATTATTGACAAATGCACCGTATCCTCTGTTGGATATATAAAATGGGATGTTTTTATAGGACTGCTCCGTGGAGGTTCCCCCGTCCTCATTCCAGATATCTATGGACTGGCCGTTCTTTACAAATGGTGTAAAGCGCTCTCCCAGGCCATATATATTTTCTCCCACCGACAGGGACAACTGTTCCCTCATATATGCATTCGGCTTGCTTGCATCGTCGTATGCAAGCCCCTTCCAATCGGTTTTTACATAGGCAAGCCCGCCCGGAGCGCTTGAGGTAAGCCTTTCATTGTCATTATAAAAGTCCATTCTCCATGCAATCTTGTTAATTACAAGCTTAAGCCTGCCGCTTATGACAGTCAGCTCATCCTTCTCATCACTTACCTTGATATCGGACGTAAAGTCATTGTCCTGTACAAATTGCGGCATTCTCTTTCTGACTCCAATGTAATGGTCTGCCTGAATCCGGATTATATCAGGTCCAGGGGAGGTTATCCTTATGGTCAGGTTCACCCCTCCCAGAGTGTCGCCTCTGTGGTTTATCCTGTGGGTTGGCGCACATATTACCACCTGTTTGTCGTCATATTTTAAACTATATGCCTGTGCGGGGGAAAACGCCATGACTCCTTCCTTAAGAAGCCAGCATCCGTTTGAAAACTTCACGCCTTCAACCTCCTACTACTATATTGTCCTGTTACTATATTGTCCTGCTACTATATTGTCCTACTATTATATTGTCATAGTCACTCTTTACCTTTTCTACAGGTTAGAGTATGTTATTTGCAGATACTGTTGATTGGTCCGTTGCCTTTACCACCTTAGTATATAAACTCATCCTAATTATACCAAAGTCCTGTATTAAATAACATGTATATTTCTATACGCAATATGGAATATATTTTCTTGTAAAACCTCATATTAAAAGCTTCATTCACATCCTGAGGCTTCGCATATTCTTCTACTGACGCATTGTAAGCCTTGCCTTACGCTGCCTCCAATCCGGAAGATATCTGTCCATATATGCCTTGAATACCCGGTTATGGCTTTTTTCAAGAAAGTGTACAAGCTCATGCACAATAACATATTCCAGACAGACCGGATCAAGCTTTGTAAGCTGCAGGTTGAGGCATATCCTCCTGCGTTTGACATTGCAGGTGCCCCATCTGGTCTTCATATCCCTGATAATATAGACAACAGGCTTAAGGCCTATAGCAGCAAGCCATTTGTCCAAATATTCCGGTATGGCTTTGTACAGCGCTTCCTTATACCATTTATCAAGGAGACTCTTGCGCCGTGCCGTCTCGGCTGATGCCTCATTCCCGGTAAGCCTAAGCATGATTTTATCACCGTCTGAAAGTACCGAATTTGATTTATGATTATATTCCACATATAGCGTAAGCGGTTTTCCCCATAAAAAAAGAGTATCTCCGGTGACATACTCTATAGAAGGCGGCACGGATGAAGCCTTGTCAGACTGCTTTTCCCGCTGCTTTACAATCCAGTCGTATCTGGAATTGGCAAATTCGGTTATAAGCTTATCGGGCATCCTCAGGGGCGCACTAATCCTTACCCTGCCGTCCTGCCCGACCTTCAGGTACATATTCTTAATCCTCTTTTTCTCAACCTCAATAATTATCCCGTTTACATTAATCTGTTTCATAAATTACCGTCCGTTTCTCAAGCCATACATCCATTTTTCATATCCTGAATAAAATATAGTAATGCTTATATAGAATGCCGTTAATTGATTTAAATAACAGTCCATAAGTTTTATAAACTTATGGTTTAAGCGCTCAAATATATGTCAATGCTTCCGGTATGGAGGTGATAATCTTGATTGCATTCATAAAAAATTATGAGCTTGGTTCAATCAGAAAGAAAATGATAATTTTATATGTACTAAACCTGACAGATATAGTATTCACACTGCTGCTGCTGGAAACAGGCTTCTTTACCGAAGTCAACATACTTATGGTCAATGCGGTTAAAAACCCTGTTGTGGGTATCCTGCTGAAGACTATTTTGCCTGCAATTCTTTTGTTTTATTTGTATAAAAGGATATGCAGCATTGACACCTCGCTGCTTAAAGCCGCCAATATCGGCATAAACATTTCACTTGTACTTTATACATTGGTAAATCTGTCCCACCTTGTTTGGGTGTCCATGCTCCCGATGTTTTATGGAATGACATAAACTGCAGTGAATTAGCTTCTGCATCCTCTGCTTAATGCTATGCAGATTTGCAGTTCCTGCAAATTTACCGTTCTATCAGATTTGCAGTTTATACAGAGGGCAACGCCTGCACAAATTCAAGCAGCTCATCAATGTATCCCTGCTTTATGCCGCTTATGTCCTTATCAGACCTGTTTATGAAGCAGTCCTTAAGCAGATAAGTATCCATACCAACTACCGATACGCACATATCCTCGTCCGTATCGTTACCTACCATGATGCAATCGGAAGGCTCCTTACCGATTATTTCAAGGATCTCATTGTAATATTTCAGGTTGGGCTTTGAATAGTGGGAATTCTCATATGTAGTGATATGGTCAAAATCCTCCGGCTTAAGCCCTGCCCAGCCAATCCTGTTATATGTTGCAACACTCGGAAATAAAGGATTGGTGGCCAGCACAAGCTTATAGCCCTTGTTTTTAAGCTGCGCTATAAGCTTTGCAGCTGCCGGATGCATTCTGGTGGCACTCCTTGCATTATTGAATTCATTCCTGTAAAAATCCTCGAATACCGGTTCAAGACTGCGAATCTCCTCACCAAGTATTCCGGCAAAGGTATTCCAGAACTGCCCCTCATTGGACAGCTTCCCGTCATTCTTAAGCATTTTCTCAATACCGGCCCAGAGAGCCTTGATAAAATTCTGTGTCTCTATACCATAAGGAGCCATCTTTACAATAAGAGCCTTGAAGTACTCCTCCATGAATTTGTCCTGATCCATCCATAACAATGTCCCATCCAGGTCAAATAAAAATGTATCCATTGAATCCTCCGATTTTCTATGTACTAAATACCGGTTATATCGGCAACAAGAGCGTTAATCTTATCCTCGCGCTTCTTGCTTGACCAGCTTATTACTCCCTTCTTGATTACATTGCCTCCCTTTCCCGAGCAAAGCTCAGCCAACTGCCTTACGGAGCGGTTCCCGCCCATCCAGGCAAAAGGAAATTGATGCGTTACATAGCAGCATACCTGCTTCCCTTCAAGGCTGCTTAGCTGCTTTAGGTACTCGCTCATTATTCTTGATAATGAAAATGCCCATACCGGTGCACCAAATATTAGGATGTCATATTGCGCCGTATCAGGTATTATCGAAAACTCTATCTTGTCCTGCGAATTCGGATCCCCGTTAACTGCCTTAACCTGTTCAAGATTAACTGTATGCCCGGCATTTACAAGGCCTTCCCTGATCCGTTCAGCCACGGACAGAGTGTTTCCCGTATGGGAATGGATTATTATACCCACCTTCAAAGTCTCACCCTCCAATTTCAGCATGTGTCGGTTATATATGCACGGCTTATACTTATATAATCGTAAAATATAAGGCATCATAGATGCCTTATATATTTATACCATAATTTTTAATATATAGCAAATAATATATTACAAAATTTGTTACCTTCCAGGATGCCTGGTCAGTCGGAAATGTTACTGATGGGCCGCATTATGTGATTAACCATATCTTTTTTGTCAACCGGCTTGCTAAGTAAGAATCCCTGAATATAATCGCATTCCTGCTCTGAAAGGTAATTAAGCTGTTCATTAAGCTCGACGCCCTCAGCAATAACCTCCATACCAAGCATATGAGCCATGGATATGATGCTTCCTACAATCTGCTTGTCATCATTCTCTGATATTTTATCAATAAATGATTTGTCTATCTTGAGAGTGTTTATCGGAAGGAGCTGCAGGTAGCTTAGGGATGCATATCCTGTACCGAAATCATCCAGCGCTATTCTGATGCCAAGCTTTTTAAGCTCATTAATTACTTCAATTATCTGTTCAGGATAGGATATGAATACGGACTCGGTTATCTCAAATTCAAGATATCTGCCGTCAAAGCCCGTTTCATTTAAAATCTCACGGACCATGCTCACAAAGGAGGAATCTATCATCTGTACTACGGAGATATTGATTGACACCACCGGAGTTATATTGTACAAGTTTTTAAGCTCGCTGAATTCCCTGACAACCGATCTGATTATCCACTTGCCTATTTCTATGATAATTCCTGTCTCCTCGGCAACAGGTATAAATTGACCCGGACTTACCTGTCCAAGCTCGGGATGGTGCCACCTTGCAAGAGCCTCAAAGCCTCTTACCTCCCTGGTATCACACCTGAAGATGGGCTGGAATACTGTGTATAATTCATTATTCTCTATTGAAGACATAAGGCCGTTTTCAATATGAATCCTCTTCATTATCTCATCCTGGATCTCACTGTTAAAAAACATGATGCCGCTCTTTCTCGAGCTCTTTGCCTTGTATAATGCTATATCCGCTTTTTTCAAAAGCTCATTGATATCTGAACCGTCATCAGGAAAAACTGTAATTCCGAAGCTTGCCCTGATGAAAAATTCCTTATGGTCAATTGTAATAACTCTTGCAAGCGTCTTCCTTAATCTGTCAAGGTATTGTGACAAATCATTCCTATCCATGCTGCGGTTAATTATAAGGGCAAACTCATCCCCGCCCATACGTCCCAGGATATCTTCGGATTTAATAAGCTCCTTCCATCTATGGGTTATCTGTATGAGGATTTCATCACCCACGCTATGTCCGAGGGTATCATTTATTTTCTTGAAATTATCCAGATCTATAAGTACAAAGTAAAACCCTTTGCCATTTGTCACACGCTTATTCGTAAGAATCCTTATTTTCTCAAGTATCATCCTGCGATTAGGAAGCTCGGTTAAAGGATCGTAATATGCCATCTGATAAAGCATCTCATCATTCTTCTTCATGATCCTGTTATACCTGGTGAGCTTTTTCAGCTGCCTGTTAAGACTATATGAGTAATTGGATATTATTAAAGATATGATTATAGAATTAGCAGGCACAACAATCCCAAGAAATGCATCAAAATTACTATCAAACACAAATGCTCTGGAGGCAACGAGGGCAGTTGCCGCATTAAGCGCTATTGCTACAGCACGGCTGTTTTTTATTGGATTTAATACAATTAATATTGTGATTATGACCTGAATCTGCGACAGGAGACCGCTGATAATACTGCCATATACCCTATTTCCCCTAATGCTGAACCATGCGTAGTTATTCCCTGAAGAAAATATTGCAGCGAATACAGAACATAAAATAAACGCAATAATACACAGTACAAGACCTATAATCTGAATTACCCTGCCAGACTTATGTCTTGCCTCTGTTTCAAGATACTCCATATTACTGATGTCTTCATTTTCGTAATTCATACCGTCATCCTTAGTAAGTTTATAGTGTGATATTTTTTTTATGTATATATAATATCACATCAATTTAGATTAGTCTATAATCTTGCCGAATATTTTTACATTTGTTCTACATTTGTACGTAATTTGTATGATATTATGTAATTTTGATGACATTATATCAATTTTTCTGTAATCATTATTCATATTCTGCCTATTATTAGTAATATCGAGCCTTTATTTGCCTGTATGCTATTTGATACGCAGATTTAATGCCCGCAATGAATTGAGCACGGCAATTACGGTAACTCCCACATCGGCAAATACGGCAGTCCACATTGAGGTTACGCCAAATGCACTCAGGATAAGGACAGCAGCCTTTATTCCCAATGCAAATATAATATTCTGATATGCTATACCCAATGTCTTTCTTGATACTGCTATCGCCTCAGGAAGCTTTGAAGGCTCATCCGTCATAATAACTACATCGGCAGCTTCTATTGCGGCATCCGAGCCCAGACCTCCCATTGCTATTCCGATATCAGCACGGGCAAGCACCGGTGCGTCATTTATCCCGTCACCCACATAAGCAAGCCTGCTCCCAGATGACTGCATGCCAAGCAGCTCCTCCAGTTTGTCAACCTTGTCAGACGGAAGCATCTCATAGTATACCTCATCTATGTCCAGCATACCGGCTATATTTACCGCAGAATCTCTTCTGTCTCCCGTCAGCATTGATACCTTACGGATACCGGCCGCTTTAAGGCCTTTTATTGCCTTAAGGGAATCCTCCTTTATTACATCGGATATGCTGATATACCCTGCGTATTTGCCGTCAACCGATATATACACCAGGGTACCGGCAGCCGTATCTGCGTCAATACTGTTTATCCCAAGAGATGACATAAGCCTGGCATTTCCCAATGCTACTTCCCTTCCGTCAACCAGGGCTTTCACTCCGTATCCCCTTAACTCCTCAGTATCGCCTACTCTATTACTGTCTATATCCTTGCCGTATGCCGCCTTTATTGATAAGGAGATGGGATGGTCGGAATAGGCTTCCGCATGGGCTGCCAGCTCAAGAAGCTCTTCCTTTTCCATACCTGTTGCATGTATCTGCTGCACTGTGAAAATACCCTCCGTCAGGGTTCCTGTTTTATCAAAAACAAAGGTGTCCGCATGGGCCAATGCCTCAAGATAATTGCTGCCCTTGATTAATATACCGGAGCGTGAAGCCCGTCCCAGACCTCCGAAGAAGCTAAGCGGTACTGACACCACCAGGGCGCAGGGACATGATACCACCAGGAAGGACAAGGCTCTGTATATCCATTCCCCATAGGTTGCCCCATTAATCAATAACGGAGGAAATACTGCCAGCAGGATTGCAATTATAACAACTGCAGGCGTATAATACCTCGCAAAAATTGTTATAAAATTCTCTGACCTTGTTTTTTTGTCGGCAGCGCTCTCAACCAGCCTGAGAATCCTGCTCACTGTTGATTCTCCATATTCTCTTGTTACTTCCGCAGTCAGTGTCCCGCTGATATTAATACAACCGCTCAATACCTCGTCACCTTCGGCAACATGTCTGGGCACAGATTCTCCGGTCAGGGCGGAGGTATCAAGCATCGAGCTTCCTTCAATTATCCTTGCATCCAGCGGAATGCGCTCTCCGGCCTTGATAACGATTATCTCATTGAGCTCAACCTCTTCAGGATCTATTTTAACAAGCTCACCGCCACGGCTTACATTGGCATGATCAGGCCTTATATCCATGAGCTTTGCGATGGATTCCCTGGACTTATCCACCGCACGGTCCTGAAACATTTCACCGATTTCATAGAATATCATGACAGCAACACCCTCAGGATATTCTCCTATGGCAAAAGCTCCAAGTGAAGCAAGACTCATCAGAAAATTCTCATCCAACACTTTACCTTTAGCAATATTTTTCACTGCTCTGAACAGGACCTTCCAACCTGCAATTATGTAGCTTAATACATACAGGATTAATCCTGCCGGGGCAGAATACCCGTCTATTATCAATGCCAAAGCAAATAATACTCCTGGCATAATTATGTTTAAAAGTCTTTTATTCATACATAGTCCCCTTTATTGTCTCCTTGATCCAGGCTGCTTAACATAAGCGGCTTAATTTATGCTGCNNATGCTGCCTTTATTATCATTTTTCTTTTATATGTTCCATACCCTTTTCGAATATATCCCTTACATGATCGTCGGAAAGGGAGTAATACACAACCTTACCCTCTCTCCTGAATTTTACAAGATTGGCTTCTCTAAGTGCCCTAAGCTGGTGCGATATTGCAGATTTTGTCATTCCCAAAAGTACTGCCATATCGCAAACGCACATTTCACTTTCATCCAGGGCCCACAGTATTTTAACCCTGGTGCTGTCTGCAAATACCTTGAAAAAATCCGATAAATCATATAGTACGTCTTCCACAGGCATTTTGTGCTTTACATTTTCTACAACATCTGCATGAATTACCTCACAATCACATACATCGCCATATGTTTTTAAATTTTTCTTATCTGTCATAAGCCCCTCCTTTATATTGTTGAATAGTTGTTCAACTGTTCAACTGTATTATAGTTGAACAGTTATTCAATTGTCAAGATATTTTTTATCTTCATGTAAATTTTTATATGTATGCTGTTGTATGCTATCATGGGGTTCTGAAGACAGAGGATTCAGGACTGAGATGCAGATCGGGGAACAGTGGTCTGAGGATGTACATCAGGATCAGAAGAATGCAGGGTGATCGCAGGTCGGAGGACACAAGCTGGGGGACGCACGTCGGAGAACATTGGTCAAGGGACGCAGATTGGAGGACGCAGTACGGGGGACATATCTGCGTCCCGCTTATTTAAGCGAGGCACAGAACGTCCCCCATTCTGCTGTTGCACTATATTATCGAAAGGAGATGTGTAAGCTTAAGGATTCAGTATCTTTTTAGCCCTGGGAGCTCTCAGCATGCTTGCTTCCGGCATGTCCGAACCCAGCAGGGGCTGAAGGTAATACTTAAAGGCTTCTGTTACATTATTTCCTTCCGCATTGATAAATTCATCAGGCATAAGTCTGGTATTAGCTGCAATATTTTTCAGGTCGGTCAGCTTATAATCAACCGAATAATAGCCTGTCCTGTTGATGGTTATGGAGCCGTCAACATTATGCCAGATGGCAAACTGGGCAGCCTTCTCTCCTACTTCTCTTGCTTCATGCTGATCTACGCTGGATACACATCCCATGAAGGATCTCTGCAGATAACCCAGAGTATCTGATCTTACTCTTTGAATTCCAAGCTTATTCTTAATCTGATCTGCCAAAAGATCGCCAAGGGCACCGGTACCGGAAAGCTGCTTGTTACCGTGTGCATCCGTTCCGGAATCTATCAGCTTGGTCACTATCGGCACTTTATTTTCATCCATGACACCTTCGGATACAGCTATAAGGCATCTTCCGTACTTGTCGTATGTCTTCTTGACATCCATCAGGAATTTATCAATATTGAAGGTACGTTCCGGAATATAAATCAAGTGAGGACCGTCATCCGGGTACTTCTGTGCAATTGATGAGGCGGCTGTTAAGAAGCCGGCATGGCGTCCCATTACAACGCCGATATGCACACCGGGAAGTGCACGGTTATCCAGATTAAGGCCTATAAACGCCTGGGCAACAAATTTTGCAGCCGAAGGATATCCGGGAGTATGGTCATTCATCAACAGGTCATTGTCAATTGTCTTTGGTATATGTATAGCTCTAAACTCATAACCTGCGGTTTCTGCTTCCTCATTTACAATTCGTACTGTATCTGCAGAGTCATTTCCTCCGATATAGAAGAAATATCTGACATTGTGTGCAATGAAAACCTTAAAGATTTCCTGACAATATTTCTTGTCCGGCTTATCTCTTGTCGAGAACAAGGCAGAGGATGGCGTAATTGCAACCTGCTCCAGATTATGTGTTGTTTCCTGTGTCAGATCCAAAAAATCCTCATTAATAATACCTGCTACACCGTTAACTGCACCATAAACCTTGGTTACCTGACGAAATTTTCTAGATTCAAGTACGGCTCCTACCAAAGATTGATTGATAACCGCAGTGGGGCCTCCGCCCTGGGCTACCACTACTTTTCCTTCAAGTTCCATAAGAAAAATCCACTCCTTTAAATGTTAGTAAATATACGCTTCATCATATAGTATTTATTTTATCATAGCATGTCTATATGTAAAGCAAATTATTAACTGAAATTAATATTTATTAATATTTTCTATGGAGCTAATACGTAAAAAACCTTTTATTAACATCGGCACACCAATTCTTCTCTGCAATATTTTACGCAATTCATATGTAAGGAGGGCATCCTAAAGAAGCTGCGCTTCGTATGGATGCCCTGTGTTTATGCTTTGAATTATACCTGTATTATGCTCTGNNATTATGCATTCTTACATGATACATTTATTTATGCTTCAGCCCATGTGCTTCTTTTTTTCAAGGAAGGCTTTCTCAGATACAATCTGCTTGTATATCTCCACAGTTTCCATGGCATCGCTTAGTTCATTCTTCAGCCGGGAATTTTCAGCCTCAAGCGCAAGCAGACGAATATCTGCTGCTTCATCGCGATTCCTGCGGTTTTTCACCCTGTCTGCTGAAGTCTTAGCGATACCGGCTTCTTCAAGCTTAAGCTCCTGCGGCTCAACCTTTTTACGTCCGATAACAAAGCTTTCTCCTCCCAGATCGTTATATTTGCCGCGCCTCACATAATGCGTATGCAAAAGCTCATGGGACCTGTGGCTTGAAGGGTAATCCAGATACTCCTCATATATTGCTGTAATATACGGATTCTCATGGGACTTACGCAGCTTCTTGCCCTCGTCCTCTCTGTACAACCCTTGAAGCCTCTTAATCCTGACATCCGCATCCTCAGATCTGGGCTGGCCTCCTCCTGTTATACAGCCTCCGGGGCATCCCATAACCTCTATGAAATGATAGGGTGACTCACCCTTATCCAGCTGCTCCATCAGTATCCTGGCTCCCTTAAGTCCGCTGGTAACGGCAACCTTCAATGTTACACCGTCTAAAAAGCTGTATGCATCAACAGGATCCTTAATGGTAACCTCAGCCTTCTTGACCTGGTCAAGACCTACAATCGGCGTTACATGCAGATCCTCAAAGGGCAGCTCGCGTCCTGTAACAAGCTCATAAACCGTACGAAGGGCTGCCTCCATAACACCGCCGGTAAGGCCGAATATATCGGCTGCTCCTGTTGACATACCAAGGGGATTGTCGAATTCCTCATCCTCAAGAGCCATGAAATCAATGCCTGCCTGCTTAATCATATTGGCAAGCTCCCTTGTAGTAAGCACCGCATCCACATTGCGAAGGCCGTTATTTTTCATTTCTTCCCTTGCTATCTCTGTCTTCTTGGCGGTACAAGGCATTACAGATACTACGAACATATTCTCAGGTTTTTCGCCAACCTTTTCTGCAAAATAGGACTTGATAAGCGCTCCCAGCATCATATGGGGCGATTTGCATGAGGACAGATGCTCAAGCCTCTCCGGATACCTGTGCTCGATATATTTGATCCATCCGGGGCTGCAGCTTGTAATCATGGGCAGTACGTCACCGGTGCCGGTAAGCGCATTCTTAAGCCTTATCAAAAGCTCTGTTCCCTCTTCCATTATGGTAAGGTCTGCTGCAAAGTTGGTGTCAAATACGTCGTCAAAGCCAAGAGCATGAAGTGCAGCCGCCATCTTGCCGGTAACAATTGTGCCGGGCTCGAAGCCGAATTCCTCACCTAAGGCTACTCTTACGGCAGGGGCTACCTGTACGGCAACCCGTTTGTTATTATCATGAAGCGCTTCCCATACTACCTTTGTAGAATCGGTCTCCTTCAAAGCTCCCACCGGACATACAACCGTACATTGTCCGCAAAAGGCACAATCCACATCTCCTATGGGAATATCCATGGCAGGCCCTATAACGGTTTCAAATCCCCTGTTCTGAGGATTCAGCACTCCGTTGCCCTGTATCTGGCCGCACACTGTCACGCAGCGCCTGCACAGGATGCATTTGGACATATCTCTGGTAATCGATACGGCTTCGTCAATGCTTACATCCGATCTTTCACCGTTAAAACGCGTTTCCTCGACTCCCAGAAGCTTTCCAAGCTCCTGAAGCTCGCAGTTTAGGTTCCTTGAACAGCTTAGGCATTCCTTCGTATGGTCGGAGAGCATCAGCTCATAGAGCACCTTTCGTGCCTTCTGAACCCTCTTGGTATTTGTGTAGACCTCCATACCCTCTCCTACCTCGGTCATACAGGATGCAACAAGGCTTTTCGCTCCCTTTACCTCTACTACACATATCCTGCAGGAGCCAATCTTATGAACATTATTAAGATAGCATAAAGTAGGTATGCTGATGTGGTTTTCCCTGGCTGCTTCCAGGATGGTCATTCCCTTACGGGCGGTAATCTGTTTTCCGTTTATTTTCAAATTCACCATATCACTACCTCCTGTCACAATGCAGGCAGCGCATTGCCTCTGCCATTGCATTAAGTTTATGATAACCCTGCACAACCTCGTCAAAGGATCTCTTGCGTGTTTCAGGATCCAGCATTTCCTGGGTGAACCGGTTATGTGCGACTATTTCATCCTCATCAAAGATATCGGGAATATCAATCGGATTGCCCTTGTTCAATATGCCCTTGCCTCCAAGATATCTGTCTATGGACTGGGCAGCCTTTTTGCCGTCGGCTATTGCTCGTATAACCGTATCAGGCCCTCTTGCCACATCTCCGCCTGCAAATACACCCTCCATAGTAGTCATCAGGGTATCGTCATCAACCACGAAGGTGCCCCATGAGGTTACATTGATTTCATCCTTGCGTATGAAGGGAAGATCGGAATACTGGCTGACTGCCGGTATTACTGTATCCACCTCAAGAATGAAATTGGAGCCCTCCCTGGGTACGGATTTCCTTCTGCCGGATTTATCGAATTCACCCAGCTTCATACGTATGCATTCCATCTGCTTAACGGAGCCGTCCTCTCCGGCTATGAATCTGACAGGCGCTGCAAGCTCCATAATCTCAATGCCTTCAGCCACTGCTTCATGAATTTCATTTTCCAGGGCAGGCATTGCATCTATCGTACGCCTGTAAACAATCACAACCTTCTGAGCTCCAAGCCTCAGCGCAGTCCTGGCCGAATCTATCGCTGTATTTCCGCCGCCGATTACTGCAACTGTATTGCCAATCCTTACGTCCTTGCCGAGATTGACATCCTTCAGGAATTTTAATCCATGTATGACACCGGGAAGCTCTTCACCGGGGATATTGACCTTCTGGGGCAGCTGGGTGCCTGTTGCTATATAGATAGAGTCATACTTCGTCTTAAGCTTGTTAAAATTAACATCCTTGCCCACTTCGGTATTCAGCCTGATGTTGACGCCTGCTTTGGCAATCAGCTCGATTTCATGGGCAAGTATATCCTTCGGAAGCCTGTATTCCGGTATACCGAATGCAAGCACTCCACCCGCAATCGACTCCGACTCATATACGTCCACCGCATATCCGATACGGACCAGGTAGTACGCACAGGTAAGCCCCGATGCGCCGGCACCGATTATTGCAACGCTCTTGCCGTTCTTCGGGAATACCACATCACTGGCAAAGGGAGTTTCATTTTTATGGGCATAATCTGCAACGAACCTCTTAATATCGGCTATTGCAATGGCTTCATCCGTCATACCCCTCCGGCATTTCATCTCGCAGGGACGGGTGCAGATACGTCCGCATACTGCAGGGAATGGATTCTCCTGCATGATGAGGTGGTAAGCGTCAACAAATCTTCCTGCGGCAACCAAGGACAGGTAACCCGGAACATTGACATTGGCCGGGCATGTATTCTCACAGGGTGATATGAAGAGATCGGAGCAAACACTTGCGCGGCAGTATTTATCCTTTATATGCTCCTCGTATTCATTGCGGAAATACTGAATGGTGCTTAACACGGGGTTGGGCGCCGATTGTCCAAGGCCGCACATTGCCGTATCCTTAATGGTTTCACCAAGCTCAATAAGGAGCTCTATGTCACCCTCTTCTCCTTCGCCTCGTGTAATTCTCTCAAGTATCTCAAGCATACGCTTCGTCCCTACGCGGCAGGCAAGACATTTGCCGCAGGATTCATCCTGTATGAAATCCATGAAATACCTGGCGGTATCTACCATACAGGTATCCTCATTCATGGCGATAAGTCCGCCCGAACCCATTATTGCACCCAGCTTGGAAACAGACTCATAATCCGTGGATACATTCAGGTTATCCTGGGTTATGCATCCGCCGGAGGGTCCGCCAATCTGAGCAGCCTTAAATTTCTTCTTATCCTTTATCCCTCCGCCGATATTGAAAAGTATGTCGCCAAGGGGCTTCCCTATCGGTACTTCTATTATTCCTGCATTGCTTATGTCGCCTGCAAGAGCAAATACCTTGGTTCCCTTGCTCTTTTCAGTGCCAATACCCGCATACCAGTCTCCGCCCTTCATCAGAATTGAAGGGATTGCAGCAAAGGTCTCAACATTATTTATTATGGTGGGCTTTCCGAACAACCCTTTCTGGAAAGGAAGCGGCGGCTTCTGTCTTGGCTCGCCTCTGCATCCCTCGATGGAGGACATCAGCGCAGTCTCCTCACCGCATACAAATGCTCCCGCTCCTATCCTTATCTCAAGGTCAAAATCGAAACCGGTGCCCAATATATTCTTTCCAAGCAGTCCGCGCTTTCTTGCATCATCTATTGCAGCCTTCAGACGCTCAACGGCAATCGGATACTCCGCACGGATATATACATAACCCATATTGGCTCCGATGGCATATCCGCCTATCATCATACCTTCAATAAGGGTATGGGGATCGCCTTCGATAATGCTTCTATCCATAAATGCTCCCGGGTCTCCCTCATCGGCATTGCAGAGTATGTACTTTTGATCGTTTTGGGATTTAAATGCCGATTCCCACTTAATACCTGTCGGGAAGCCGGCGCCTCCGCGTCCTCTTAAGCCTGATTTCTTAACCTCTTCTATAACCTCAGCAGGCATTTTCTCTGCAAGAACATTAGCCAAAGCCATATAACCGTCCCGTGCAATATATGCGTCCAGGCTGCTGTATTCCATAACACCGCAGTTTCTGAGCGCAATCTTTACCTGCTCCTTAAAGAAATCAATATCACTGAGCTTAGGTACATGCTTGCGCAGGGAACGGTCATAAAAGGTATATTGAGTCTGAATCCTGCCTCCGATTATATGCTGAAGCACGATTTCCCTGGCTGCCTTAGGTGTTAACTCCGTATAGAATATGTTGTCAGGCAGCACAAGCATTACAGGACCTACAGCGCATATTCCCATGCAGCCGGTTTCCTGGACCAGCACATCCCGTGTAAGATTATTGACCTGGATTTCACTTAACAGTGCATCCCTTACCTCCCCGCAGTTTGAAGATATGCAGCCGGCTCCGCTGCAAACCAGAATCCTGTACTTGTACCCGGATAGCATGGCATTGTAGCTATCCTTGATTTTCTTAAGATCTTCCATACTTTTGATCATAGTATTATCCATTCGTGTCACCCCCGTTCCTTAATATTTTGACAGAATTGATTCAAGCTTGTTAATGTTAACCTGCTTATATACGGCATCGTCAATCATCATGGCCGGTGCCAGACCGCAGGCGCCTATGCATCGAGCAATCTCAAATGTAAATTTTCCGTCCTTCGTGGTCTCTCCTATCTGCACTCCCAGTATATCCTGCAGACGTTCCACAAGCTTTTTGCCGCCCCTTACATAGCAGGCGGTACCCATGCATACCCTTATGGTATGCTTGCCCTTAGGCTTGGTGGAAAAGAAGGAATAAAAGGTAACGACACCCGACACCTCCGATAAGGATATATCCAAGGCATCGGCTACATACTTTTGTACTTCAAGAGGCAGATGTCCGAATATTTCCTGTGCATGGTGCAATATCTGTATCAGGCTTCCTTCCTTACCCTTATACAGATCAATGATGTTGGCAAGCTGGTCAAATTTCTTCTGCTCATCGTCGGTAACACAGCAGTCATTTTGAATGATTGTGCTCATGTTTGACCTCCTTGAAGTTAAAAAATTCATAAAAATGATAATTATTTAACAATCTTTTTCTTTATTATACCATATTTTATAAAATATTCAATAGTCCTTAGTCAATTTTGTCGACAATTTTCTCTCTGTTCAGACATTATTGTACATATAGTACAAAAAGCAATTATAATATATTGTTAAATAATTGATATGTAATACATTTGTAGCAAACATAGTGATAATTGAATAAACAAAGTATACCATTGCGGTGTTGTTTTATATAATTTATTTAATTTTGCGAAATTTTCAATAAACAAAAAACCTGCTTCAATATGCTCCTTTTGCAACCGGAGTATATTGAAGCAAGTTATATTTTCTTTATTAAGCTTCGGTAATATCAATCAAAATTAAAGACTTCATAATCATTAGAAACAATATCGTCCGTATTCAACCATTCACTGTTCGGCCTGCATATCAGACGCGAGTCTATGTATGCCTGCTGAAGCGTCAGTATGGTCTGTCCCTGGTAATTACCCGAAGGCGTCAGTTCAACAACAAGCGCCACATCCGCCCTGCTGTCATCCACAAGAGCCAGGGGCAGCATAAGGCTCATAACATTGCGGGTCGGAAAATAACAGGGCAAGGCGGTTTTATAATTCCATCTGACCTTTTTACGTGCAAGGTCAATTGCTTCCTTTATCCTGTAATTAATCCTGTTATGCAGCCTGCTGTTTTCCTCAAGCATCTCAAGCAATGGATCATAAAGGGCAATCTTCCTGGCATAATTCTTCTCTTTCTCTATGGAATCCAGTATTTCAACTGCCGGAGGGCAGTCATAAAGCTGCTGCCTTAAAAATTCAACCGGCAGCCGTGAAATATTATCATATATAATATGCTCGGTGGCAGGTATCAGCTCCTTTTCCAGATCAAAAAGCAGATCCTCCTTCCTGCTGAAATATGAGGCAGGTTGGGGAAGAGGATTGAATTTATTGACCAGCTGCTTACCCATCCCCTTGGAGGTTGCGGTACAAAAGCATTCGAACCTCCACTTGATTTCATACCTGTCGTCATTTGGAACAAAGCAGGCATATATATCTTCATAATGGTCGTCTACCAACCCTGTGTTAAAGGCGGCAAGCTTGAAGTCATCACTTATGCATATCTTGTCCTCCAGCTTAAGGTGATAGAATGTATACTGGATATAGTTCTTAAGGATAGTATAATTGGACTTGGAGCCTTTGAAATCCCAGATTTCAGGCAGGGCCTTATCCTTAAGCTGCTGAAGGAACAATTTCCAGGGACCCAGGTATGCAAACTTCTCCAGAGCCTTGCCAGGCTTCTCATTATTCAGGCCTACATAATTCAATGCCCATGGAAGCTTGCCGTCAATTCCCGATAATGTGATGGAGGCCATTAACTCCTTCCCGATAAATGAACCGGTGTCAAGCTCAAAGCCATATGAACCGTTGTTTTCGGTTATATCGTCATTTCTTCTGGCCTTATCATAGCTCTTGCATACTATATGTATAAGTTCATCATCACTAAGCTGCACATCCTCCAGGTAGTCCTTAAACCTTCCTATTATTTTCGGTGAAAAGAAGGTATTGCCTTTGTTTATGGTATCCGGCAGCTTAGTTACAGCTTCCTCTTCAACAAAAGGCTCCCATTCCTGCACAGGCTTGAGACTAATCAGGACCGCCGGTATTGCATTTATTTCTGTATCTTCCAAAAGCATAAAGGAATTGAATTCCTTAAGCATAAGCTTCATCTTATTATATCCGTATCTTTCCTTGGTATAACCCGCATTGGTCATTGCAAGGCATATTTCTGCCATATGGTATTGCTTGTGAAGCGCAAATTTCTTCCTCAGCAGAATGTATATTGCCTTTTTATCCTCTTCGCTTATCATATATTCCATGTTATCCATGTAGTTGCCTCCGTTGTGCAATATTGTGTACATGTGATGCTATTTTCATATAATGATTATAACCTTTGAGATAGTTAATTACAAGGAAAACCGCAACTTTCTCGTCTCTACCGGAATGAATATCACTTTTTCGACATCCATATATTATTCAAAAAAGCCTCTGCCCCATGAATTCGTTCAGGCTATAAAATTTATGAAAGTCTTCATTTTATAATAATGACTTAATATATTCTATCAGCACTCTTGCAGCCTTTTCATGGGAAAGCCTTCCGGGATGCCACCTCGCGCCGACGGTTTCCGACGTTGTATCAGGCAGCTTCAGGAAGGACACCTTCCTGTCCCCGGTTTTCCCGGTATATGCTGCAATTGCATTGCATATATATGGCTCCATGGTACTTCCAAGCATCCCGTAGGCCCATATTATATATGCGTTCCTGTTATAACCCCTGAGCTTGTATAGGAAATTCTCCACCGCTGCTTCAAATGCCTTCAAATCCTCTTTATTGAAGCAGCCGTCTTCATCAATACGCTGCTTGAATATCTTCCCCGTATCAGGATCCTTCCATTCAGGCGACCGGAATGCATTCTCATCATTGGTGCCAAGATTGACCACTATTATATCTGGCTGCCATGCGTTAAAATCATTATCCATAAAGGCCCCGAGTGCTTCATTCTTCTCACCGTTAAGAACGCCGCATATCTGCTCGTAATACTCAGGCACGTTGCAGTGGGGATTATTATCCCAGCTTGAAAGCGCACCCCATCCGCTTTGAGAAATTATCCTGTAATCCGCATTTAAAGCTTCGGCAGTTATGGTGCAGTAATTATGAATTGCGCTGAACCACACAGGTATCCAGTCCTCTTCTGACCTGGCGCCAACAGCGCCTTCTCCCGAGGATATACTGTCACCGACAAACTCTATCTTATACGGTTTATCTGCCGCCGGCATAAATGACCCGTCGGTTTTTATTGAATGAATCTTAAGGGAACAGGATAAATCCCCGCTCATTGCCTGGCTGTCCCTCACAATACGGATGTTTTTCACCTTCTTCGGGTCCATGTTTCTAAAGATGCAAATTGTATGCCTGCCCTTCGTTACCATTTGCCTGCTTACAGGTATCTTATTAATGAGTATGCTAATCCAGGGTTCATATGTATCGTAGTCGGCTTCAATCTCAGCCCACAACTGGGAGCCATTTATATTAAGCTCAATACCGCTTCCCGTCCAGAATAAAACCAGCGGATTAAGGCACCCCGTCCATCTTCCGTGGATCTTAAGATGCTTTACCTCGTCGAGTGTATATGATTTTAAGCTGCTGTATTCATTCATTACGCTTTCTCCCCTGTATGAACTATATAAAATGTATGTAAATCTTTCAAATTCTTTTGTAATTATTATCCATATGTTATATAATAAAATAAAAAAGTTGGTTTTATGTTTCCTTTTAGTCCATTGTTAATGTCAATTAAATTTTAGG
>DCTS01000075.1 GCA_002329645.1 Lachnoclostridium sp. UBA1434
GTTCAGTTATCAAGGTTCGTGCTGATCTTAATGGCCGTTAAATACCGCTTTTTTACTTGTTTCTAAGGGCCTCCCGGCGCGTCAGCAAAGATAATAATATCATAGCCATATGTATTTGTCAACAACTTTATACCCGAATTTTCTTAATTTTTTGAAAAAAGCAGACAACAATTTTTGGTATTGCTGCTTGTCTATTCCAATCCTTTCATAAGGGCATTTACAACTTCGGGATACTTCCATGACAGTTGTCTTCTGTCAAGCAATCCAAACAGCTCACCGCCTCCAAAAAAAGCGCCGTTGTCCCACCAGATGCATGGTATTCCTTTTTCTTTTGCTTTCTTAACATAATATTCTGACCATGCCGCCCGGGATTCAAGGTTGTTATTCTTATCCATTGCCCCAAACTCTCCTATAATAACCGGATGCCCCTGGCTTACAAAATTATTATAGAGATTTTCCATGAGATAATCTATCTCCCTGGTGTCGTTGGCATTGTCAAGGCTCCAGACAGATGTTCCGCTCTTATTCAAAGCGAAATTATAAGGAGTATATGCATGTATTGAAATTATCAGCTTATCATCCTCTGGGATGACAAAGTCGTTCCATGTACGGGGATCGGAAGATGCCGCATAGGTAGGAATCATAAGGTGTCTTTTGGCGTTGTTTCCTCCCGAGTTGCGGATGGTTTCAACAAAGTCTGCATTTAACAGGTTCACTACATCCCTTCCCTCTTCGTTTCCGCCTGTCCACTCAAATTGTGTGCCCTTCATCCTGGGTTCATTCATTCCCTCAAATATCAAATGCTCGTCATACCCGGCAAACTCCTGCGCAATCTGGGCCCAAACCGAGGTTAATATGGCTTTTGCGGATTCGTAATTATCATAAGAAGGGAAATGCCAATCCTCATGATGCATGTTTATTATTACAAACATATCATTTTCAATGCCGTAATCCACAATAGTTCTGACTCTTTCAAGCCATGCCTTATCTATTTTATAATCCGGCGCCGGTCCTAAATGCTTTTCCCATGTTGTAGGCAATCTTAATGTATTAAATCCGGCCTCCTTGACAGCATCTATCATTTCCCTGGTAGTAAATGGATTACCCCATGAGGTTTCGGAGCCAATCCCGGCTCCTCCGGTGGCATCAAGTGTATTGCCGAGATTCCAGCCTATCTTAATCTCCGAAACAAGCTCCGCGGCAGATATATCCCGTATATTCTCAGCGGTTTCTTCTTCACCTGCTGCATCCTTGCCGGCTGCTTCATCTGAAGCAATCTTATCACCATCTGCAGGTTGGTTTTTATCACCGGTGCCCTTGCTTTCATCTGTCGGGCCTGCTTCATCTTCCCCGGCTTTTTCCTTATCGGATATCTCCTCTTTCGAAGCCCCTTCGGAAATGACTGCGTCCTTCCCTACGTCTTTATCTGCAGGTGTATTCTTGCCGCAGGCCAGAAGTGCACCCAGGGATAACAATAATATTAATAGACTTAAGCTTTTGTATAATTTCTTCATGGCTCCCCCTCCAGTAATGGTTGTGTGATTTTCATATTATAGCATATGGAAAAATATACTGCAAAATATTCTTTATAAGCAATAAAAAAATCGCCGTTGACTTTGTTAAAGTAACTGGCGATGTACGGAGAAAGAGGGATTTGAACCCNNCTACGCCCTTAGCAGGGGCGCCTCTTCAGCCTCTTGAGTATTTCTCCAAATCTGAATTATAAAGCATTCTTTAATTGATGCCAGGCAATGAGCCTGCAGCGACAAAACTTAGTATAACAAAAGCATATGCTTTTGTCAATAAATTTGAGGAAATATATCCTGGCATCCGTTGGAATTATCCGGAACCGGATTATTCATAAACACCTGCAAACAGCTTTCCCTGCAGCTTCCCGCCATTTGCAGGTGTACGGCATCGGATTATTCGGCTTTGTTATCGCCATTTTCTTCATGGAAGGAGTCGATATCCTCCGGCTCGTCATTATTATTTAATTCCGCCTCTTCATTCTCAGCGGCTTCGTCGGTCAATTCATCACAATCCGAGCTTTTCTCTTCCTCGGTAAGCTCTTCCTCCAGCTTCTTAATTTCTTCTTCGGCTGTTGTCGAAGTATTGCTCTCCCTAACCTTTGCAACGCTTGCAACAGATACATCCTTATCGATGTCAATATCTATCAGCTTGACTCCGGAGGTTATTCTTCCAAGTACGGAAATGTCCTTAACCATCAGACGTATAATAATGCCTCCTGTGGTTATAAGCATAATCTCATTTTCCTCGTTTACTGCCTTGACACCAACCACATTGCCGGTCTTCTCCGTGATCTTATAGCACTTAACACCCTTTCCGCCCCTGCGCTGTAAGGTGAATTCTTCGATATGGGTTCTTTTTCCCATGCCGTTTTCTGATACGAACAGCAGGTATTCACCCTGGGTATTGAGCTGCATTCCCACTACCTGATCGTCGTCGGTCAGATTCATTCCTATAACGCCCATAGAGGTTCTTCCTGTTGGACGGACATCGCTTTCATGGAATCTTATGCACATGCCGTCTTTAGTGACCAGGAATATCTCCTTGGAGCAATTGGTGGTCTTTACTTCAATAAGCTCGTCTTCCTCTCTCAGGTTAATTGCCTGGAGGCCTGTCTTTCTTATATTCTCGAACTCCTTTATTGAAGTTTTCTTAACCAGGCCGTTCCTGGTAGCCATGAACAGATACCTATTAGGCTTATATTCCTTAAGGGGAATTATGGCTGTTATCTTCTCTTCCGGGAGCAGCTGAAGAAGGTTTACTATTGCAGTACCCCTTGCCGTCCTTCCGGATTCGGGAATCTCATATGCCTTCAGACGATATACCCGGCCCTTATTGGTAAAAAACAATATGAAATGATGATTGGTCGTCATCAGAAGGTCCTCGATGTAATCCTCCTCTATTGTATGCATTCCCTTTATTCCCTTGCCCCCGCGATGCTGGCTCTTAAAATTATCCACTGTCATGCGCTTGATGTAGCCAAGGCTGGTCATGGCAATAATAGTATTTTCATTAGGAATCATATCCTCAATTGATATTTCGGATTCATTAAGGCTAATTCTGGTCTTTCTTTCGTCCCCGTATTTATCCCGTATAACGGTTATTTCTTCTTTTATAACCGCAAGCAGCCTCTTCTCATCACCGAGAATAGCCTTATATTCTTCTATCTTTTTCATCAGCTCGGCATATTCCTCTTCCAGGCGTTCTCTTTCAAGGCCTGTAAGGGCACGCAGTCTCATGTCTATAATAGCCTGTGCCTGTATCTCGGTAAATCCGAAGGCTTCAATCAACCGTTCCTTGGCAATATTGGCATTCTGTGAGGAACGGATTAATCTGATTATTTCATCTATATGATCCAGGGCTTTTAAAAGGCCTTGCAATATATGGGCTCTTTCCTCCGCCTTGTTTAAGTCATACTTAGTGCGCCTTGTTACAACCTCCTTCTGGTGTACAAGGTAATAATCCAGCATCTGGTACAGGTTAAGTATGCGAGGCTCATTATTTACAAGCGCCAGCATAATTACACCAAAGGTATCCTGCATAAGGGTATGCTTATAAAGCCTGTTCAATACCACATTGGCATTGACATCCCTTCTCAGCTCTATAACAATTCTCATTCCGTTTCTGTCGGATTCATCCCTCAGCTCCGTAATGCCGTCTATTTTTCTGTCCTTTACAAGCTCGGCAATTTTCTCAATCAGCCGGGCCTTGTTTACCATATACGGCAGCTCTGTAACAATAATCACCGGCTTGCCGTTGGGCAATGTCTCAATCTCCGATATTGCCCTGACTTGTATCTTGCCCCTGCCGGTTCTGTAGGCTTCTTCAATTCCCGACACGCCTAAGATCTCGGCCCCGGTGGGAAAATCCGGGCCCTTTATGATATCCAGGAGCTCCTCTATATCGGTATCCCGGTCTTCCTCTATGTGATTGTCTATTATCTTGATAACGCCGTTAATTACTTCCTTCAGGTTATGAGGAGGTATGTTGGTGGCCATGCCTACGGCTATTCCGGAGGTTCCGTTGACAAGCAAATTCGGATACCTTGACGGAAGCACCACCGGCTCCTTTTCCGTTTCGTCAAA
>DCTS01000099.1 GCA_002329645.1 Lachnoclostridium sp. UBA1434
ATCTGTCATCCAGAAGCTCTCAATCAGTCATTAATCATCTCTATCTGTGATGCAGAAGCACTCATTCAGTCATTCTTATCTGCCATGTTAAACACTTCTATCCCGTAAGCCCGTCAGCCTGTCACGGCTTTACCCTTTTTTCTCATTAAATATGCAAAGCTTGCTGAAGATATAATTCAGTATTATTACGATTACCGACAGGGAGGCTTTAATAATCCACCTGTATATTCCCATGCGCTCCACAAGCACATACATTCCAAGCTGCTCAACTCCAAGGGTGACAAGCCTTGCAGCAAAGAATTTTACCACCTTTACCGTTTCATCCTTTGCATTTTGGCTTCTTGAGCGGAACACATTCCACTTGTTCACGATATAAGCAAAGGTGACCGCAATTACCCATGCCATCCAGTTGGCTGTAAGATTGGATGAAGTAAGGCGGTATAACCCCTCATAGCTTATGAAATTAACCAGGGTTGTACATACGCCAGCAATTGCATAGGTAATTGTTTCCCTGTTTATTATCCGGCCCAGCAGCCTTTTAAATGCAGCAGAGCCCTTGTTTTTGTCCATAACTGCCTCCGTCCGGGATGATACCCTNNCCCTTATCTTTAATCGAGGTTTATTTTTATTTAACCGGCATTATCTCTACTGTTGGAATGCTCCGTTAATCGAGAGGGAACATACCGCGCCTGAGAAGTATGAATGTCGTACTTCCCGGACTATTGCCCAGCGTATCTGAAGCGCTTATTATAAATTCCCTTAAATTTCTGTTTGCCATCAGTAACATGGGTATACGCAGCTCATAGCTGCCCTGCGGATTGGGAACACTGATATCAACCGGCACCTGTCCGCTGCCGGAAATGTAATAGACCTCTATGCCTTCGCCGGCCAGATCAAGCCCTTCGGATTCAAATCCCAGGTAAACATTCTCCGTCACAGCATCCGATACCGTGAATCTTATCCTCTTCTTCGGAGCATTGGCAAGGTATTCGTTATCATTTATATCCGCAGAAAAGTCAATGTTAAGGTAGATATATTGCTTATCACCGTTTACGGATGGCACCGGGTCCGTTATTGCAACCACCGGCGGACTTGCAAAGCTTATGGTTACACTGTCAAAGCCGACATTTCCGGCTTCATTTCTTGCCATTATCACCAGTTCGTTTGATCCGGCCAGTATGCCCTCAGGAATTCTTATCGCATATGTCTTGTTTATCTCTATAACCTTGTGCGTATTATTAATAGCTATCGGATCTCCGAAAGTTCCGTTAACATACGCCTCATAGACAATATCATCCCAATTGCCTGCAGGTTCGGCTTCACCGCCGAAACTTACCTCAAGGTCCACATTGGTGCTGCTTTCACCTATCCTGAATTTTACTACATAATCGCCGTTAGTCAAATCATTTCGTGAAATTGTGACTGAAGGATCAGAAGGACTTGTTATCTCAACCACTGGAGGCCGCGATATATTGCGCCTGGTGACGCCGTATGCGGCTATCAGGGTGTTGACAAACAGCTTCATCTCATCATCATTGCCCGCACGGTCCGCAGATGATAATGATATGCCTGAATAGAAGCAGCGTCCGTTGCTGAACAGGTAGTAATTGTTCTGCGGATCATTGGGGGATGAGCTGTATACGCCCTTATATAAGTCATTATCACTTCCCCCAAGGTTGTATTTATATCTGACAACAGGACTTCTCGAATCGGACAGGCAGTACCATACGATAAGCCTTTTACTTTGCGCATCGTCAAACAAATAAATAGCCTCGTTCGAATACTTTCCTCCGGCAATACTGATGGAGCTGTCAAGCGGATACGGATATTTTGTAATATAGCCATCGTTTAATCTGGTCATATATGTTGTAATATATGCCTCATCCGAATACAGATCCGTAATCCCGTTTTCGCCTGCCATATCCCTGTAAATAAATTTTTGTCCCTGGCTTGTATTAATACTCAGGTCGGCATTGTCGCTTAAGAAGCCATAGGTGTATCTGTATGCATTAGCCTGATCCGGGTGGTCAATAAAGCTGTAGCCGGAAGAACTAAAGTACTCATCCTGATTGGCATAACCTAAGGCATTCCTGGTAAATACCACAGCAAGGCCTCTTGCTATCTCATCCTTTATATTTGCCGCTGCACCATTGGCGGGACTTACCGGCGTGTCCGGATTGTCAAGTATGAGCAGATGATATGGCGATAATTTGCCGGTAGCCTCCCATTCGGCGGGATTATACGGTACAGACTCAAAAGCGCTTTCATATTCCTGCAGAGTTAATGAGGTGAAATGCAGGTTGTAGTCCCTTAAGACTCCCGGTCCGGCAAAGTTATTTATAAGCTTGGAGGTATCATTTATTAATACGTCCATATCGTAGGGGGAAGTATTCTCCCTGATATGAAGGATATAAATATCCTCCTTGTTGGTGTTAGCGCAATATCCCACAATACTGCCCCGGATATTGTTATTGTCCGCACGTTCTATTAAAAGCTTCCACTTATAAACACCGTTTAATGCTGATATACTATACTGATATGAGAATATGCGGTCATTGCTCTCATTAACATTTTCCCAGGAGGAATCGTCGCTGGATATTACATTAAGTCTGTCGGCTTCATCGAAAATTCCGTCCGCATTCCTGTCAACATATAAATATGCATTATACTTGTAATAGCTTGGTATTCCGTTTTTCGGAAGCAATTTGAACCTTATTGTAAGAATATCTGAAACAGGATCCACATATATGTCCTGTTCGGATGAAGGCTCCAAAAGCTGAATCGCAGGCCTTGTAATACTGAGGCCGTTTCTTAATCTGTTCTTGAAAACAACCTGTGCATCTTTATCAGCATTATTATTAGAATTTCTAATTATATAATCCTCCATATTCAGCAGATTGTTGCGGCTTTTATTGTCCGATATGAAATCGTATATTACGGTGTCATTTTTAACTCTTGCATTCGCATTATTTAGTTCGTAAAGTACCGAATCCACCACAATCGGAAAGCCTGCATCCAGGAAGGCTTCAAGTTGTATTCGTTTATCCTGAGTAATATCATTGCCGGTATACCGGGATTGCGTAAGGTTTGACGGGCTGCCCCACCTTAAATAATCCCCTTCGGCAAAGTAAATAAAACCATCCAGGCTGTTGTCATTGAAATCCGTTCTGTTATTGCCTGTATTGACAAAAAATCTGCCATAACCGCTTCCCATATATATCATATCATATAAGGAATTGATATCTTCCATTGAGCCGTTGAACTGGCTGCTTGTCATGTTAATAATCTGTACATTGTAGTTTGATAATATGGTGTTTATTTCAGCCTCACCTTCGGCAAAGTCGGCTGTGGGCTGAATGTTTAAAACTCGCTTGTATGACCTGAGATTGCTTCCTCCCGATTCATCATCAACCCCGCCCGGATCATCCGGGATATCTCCTGAAACATCTTCCGGCCCTTCCACATCGCCGCCTTCAGGATAGGATATCCCTCCGACATTTTCGTAACCGCTTCCGTTATTAGTAATCACATTAACTAAATTGCCGATATTAATAACCAGACTACCGGTTCCCTCCGGGTCCAGGGAACCCAGATGGTCTTCAGCTTCTTCTTGCACATCATCAGGCAGGCCTACCGGTTGAATAAAATTAGCTCCGAATATCTCCTGCCCGTTCATTATCAGCACGTTATTAGCCAAATCCGTTGTATGTTGAGTAATATTGGCATTAAATATGCCCACATCCTTTAAAGTATTCACATCTGAGCCGAAATAGGTCATCTCCCCATTCTCATTAAGTCCCCATGGAAGGAAGGTATTGCCGTTCCAGTAAAGTGCGTTATTGGATGTGGGGCTGTAGGTACTGTTCGGTCTGACGAAGCTTCCTGTTGTGCCTGTAGGGGTGTTCACACCGCTTTGTTCGGTAATAAGCCTGCTGTTAGGCTTGTCGGGATTCATAAAGGAATTGTAAAAGTCCACCATGTTCCTTTGTACTATCATTATGTATAATTTGGCCAGGTTAACGGATGTCCCTCCGGTTTGACCGCTTATATTGACATCGAAATTAATGCCTGACCTTTGATAGTTTCTATATGCATCCGAACCTTGTACAGCATTCAGATAATACCTGACATCCAATATTGCAGCAGCCTTTGCACAGCCTATTCCTGCTATTTTTTTAAACAGCTTGATTGTTACCTCCCAGTTTGTGTCATTGACTGCAAAATTCATCACATCTTTATTGTATTCTCCATATTTTTGATTAGCCGGAAGGCTCAATCCCTCATAGCTGCAGTTTTCATACAACATAAGATAACCATTGTTATGATTGTCAGCATTAATATAAATCAGGTTTGCTTCGTCAATATAATGATGGTTGTCCGGATTGTTAAGCTCATTTGGAGTGATGGTAATTACCCTCACCGGATAATTATTGGCCATTTCAGATGGTACCCCGAGACTCCTCAGCTTGAACCATTCATTATTGACCCAATCCAGTCCGAAGGTATATTGGTATCCTTTGACGGCCTTGTTCCCATGAATCCATATCCTGTTGCCCTCAACCTGAAAATTGTTCCTGGTTAATGCAGCATCATCCTGAACCCATCTGTAATTGCCTCCCCACCATTGTTCATAGGTAAATACGGGGGCATTCGTATATCTCCTGAAGTCTCCCCCTGTCTCGGCAATATATGATAAGGCGCCTTCATATGAATACACGCCCGTACCCTCCGGCACTATATCATAATCATCAAGCATATAATATATATCACCGCTGGAATAGGTGCTGAATATGACATTGTATTTACCATTTCCCTTATTAAGTATAAAACGTCTCGAATCAGGGTCGTAATCATAATCGCCTGTACGATCGGGGCTTTCGGCAATGCTGTAAGGAGAGTATCTGCGTGAAGTGCTGAACAACAGGCTTGTATCGGTAACATCATCCTCATGAATAAAATAAGCATTCACATTCTTTGAGCTTAAAGCATCTTGGGTATATGAAAAGCTGACTTGTACATTGGCAGGCAGCGCCGCTCTGTGGGTACCTGTTCCCTCCTCCACACGGGCATATACGGTCTGACCGCTTGTCATACGGTATAGATCCGCTCCGCCTGACGGCACATACTCAAAATATCCGTTCTGCAGCTCATAGGTCCTGGCACGCACCCAGCCTGTATCAGGATTACCGGATGCGGGCAGAGGTCTTTCCTTATAGGAACGATATGTTGTAATTGCTCCTCCGAGAATTGAAAGCCAGCCTGAATGATTGTTGTAATTCATCAGTTCCTTATCCACAGGCTCCTGTCCGCCTATGAGATAGCCAATCTCAGCCATTCCCTTATACGGAACAATCTCAAGCACGGTAAAACCGTGAAATCCCTCGGAGCCCTCCTCCGACCATTCGGCCTGATCTGAAGCCTTTATATCGGGATTGCTGACAAAAGAAGGCCGCACTAAAGAAAACGCAAAAATAATTGCGACAAGGATTACAATCTTTACCTTGTTCTTCATAGCAGCACCTCCAATCTAGCTTGCATTTCTCATTTTAACGGTTCTATTAATACTGTAGGAATCCTTCCCCAACTTCAGACTTAATCCGATCTTTACATTCCTTTTGTCGGCGTCGGCAGTAATGCCAAAGTCATCCACATTCCCGGCCAGATAATGCAGTGACTTGTCAACCGCATCATTGCATGCGGCTTCCAGCGTGACTGCCTCCAAAAGATACAAAATATTCCGGGTTTCATCATATACAATCGCCGTATAGCCGCTTTCCTGTTCAAATATAAATCTGACAGGCTCGGCAGACGACTCCGGGTAAACCTCCATGGAATAGGCCTCCATTGCAAGCTTGCTTATCTGATTAATCGTGGTCTGCGCATCAAGCTGCAGGCTGACCTGATTATTGGATTTCTTGAATACGTTGGTCGCCCCGTTTATGAAAAAAAGCAGCATGGACAGGACTATTGATGTAATAACCATGGCTATTACAAGCTCCAAAAGCGATATTCCCTTATTATCCTTAATTATATGCAAATCCTGCCACCCCTCTATTACATAATGGGTTATTCCAAATAATGCCTTCCTGTTGCCGTAACAAGCCTTATCCTATATGTACTCCCGGCTGCGGAAACCGTAATCTGCTTCACGAGATGCGAGCCGTCATATTCGATAATACTTCCCGTTTCCTTGCCAAAGCATATCTTTATCCGGGGTATTGTATTCCTTCCGGTAACCGCGCTGCTGTTTACAAGATACTCTGTATTAACTGCACCTTCGTTTATGATACATGTCAGCTCCCCCCTGGTAAGGTCAAGCTTTTCAGAGGAAATAGCCTCTGTATCCCTGTATATTACAGCATAATACTTGTCCGAGGCTTCCTCGATAACCAGAAAATAGGGCTTACTTTTGGTCATGTTCTCAACCTGTACATAATCCAGCAGGGCGCTGATGCGTCCTATGGTACTTTTAGCGCTGCCCAGCCCAAGCATCCTGGCGCTTAAGATCGTACCGGTGGAAAGCGCGGCAACAATCAACATCACAACAATAAATTCAATTAAGGTAAAGCCCCTGTTATCCTTCATGGCTTCCTCCGTCCTGCAGGTCGCTTTAATCCATATGCATAATTTTTTCGGTCATTATAAACCAGGCTGTTCTAATCTTGTTCCTGTCGCATTAATGCAGGCTGTGTTGGTTTTTTACTGTTGTTTTATCCTATTGCCATAGCCTTATTGCCTGCGCCAGTTTTCATAGGATATCATTCCCTGCAAATCAATTAGGCTTGATGCGGGCAGGTTATAGGAATAATCCTTTGATGTTCCGGTATTTTTAAAGAACTCATGCATTATGCGGGAGTAATCTCTAAATATATTGGTTAACTGCTCTGTCTCTGATGCCGTTACGGTATTTCCCGAGCCAAGTATTATGTCTCCTGCGGCAATTAATCTCCCATTGACGGTAACATTGTCCTCAAGGACTATATTTCCTCCGCCTGCTAATATATCCGGATTTGCCCCATCACGGACACCTGCGGATACAAGCATTCCGTTGACTGTATATCCCTCACCAACTGTAATAGTTCCTTCGGCAGCCAAAAAGCCGTTATAGTTGCAGTTTAAAGTAACATCGCCCCTTACCAGGGTAATAAAGCTGTTGGGAGGATTCAGGCTGTCAAAGGTATTGCTTGTGCTATAGCACATGAACTCACCGGGAGCATTGTCAATTCCGTCAATTGCATCGAAAGCCTGGGATTTAACCGAGGTCAGTACAACCTCGTCCCCTTCGGAATATGCTCTGGTACTCTTAAGGGAAAGCAAATGGCTCATCCTGGAATATAAATTCGGAAGCGAGCTTATGTCGGCGTCTGCCTGAAGCCTGTCGTCTGCAATAAGCTGCTGATATATAGGATGATTAAGCTCCTTAAGCCTTATATAATTATCCAGTGCCTGGTCCGTTTCATATATACCGCTGAGGCCTTCGCGAAGGCCGATACCCGACTCGTTATAATACATAATGTTTCCTGCGGATATAACCTCTGCGGTTTCATCAGGAAGGGTCACGCTGTTAATTGACAGGGGTTCCATATTATTAAGCACATCGGAGTGTTCACCGTGGTAGCTTTGCATGAATTGATCCGCAAGCTTTCCGCTTGCAAAGTTTAGGTAATAGTAATAAAGTATTGTGGAGGTATCTCCTTCAAAGGTCTGCTTAGCCGCAATCTTATAAGGCCTGGCTGCAGCATAGTCAAGGTACCTCATGGGATCCTCGGGGTCTAATTCGACATCGGGGAAGCCGCTTATCCTGTCCTGATATGTAATGGGATTATGCTGCACTCCCTGTATATATCTGTCGGGAATCAGGTAAGCCCGCTGGTTGCTCTTAAAGGCCAGGGATTCACCCGTCATTATATCCGTATCCGCATGGGAATCGTTATTCTCCACCAGGATATTGGCTCTGCCTGCAATTATTAATGAATCCAGGAGTGACAGATCCAGGGTTGCCCCGGTTCCGTTGATGATAACAGAGCTTCCCCTGGCAGAATGTACTCCGGAATAACCTGCATAAGCTCCCTTAAGACGTACTATGCTGTTTTTACCCTCCAGATTGAGATCGTCCTGTATAAAGCATATACCGTTGATATCTATAGTGGTCGTGGATGTTACTTCAGTGTTCAGCGTCTTTGCAATAAGGTTGTTCGCCCATACTATAGGATATCTGAAGGTAACCGTGCCTGTATCCGGGTCCGTCTGATACCGGCCGTCTATTGTTAGGGAAGCTGTCTCTGCAACAACAATATCGCCTCTGGTAATTATGTCATCGCCGGTTATATTAAGCCCATGTTCCTGTGTCAGGTTGCTGTCCACGATAATGCCCCGGCCCGCATACACACTTCCCACTATATTTCCCTGTGCCTCGCTGTTGTCCGATTGTATAAGGCCGTCAGCTATCAGGGCATATTCCTGCCAGGGGGATTCCATACGGTAGACTATTATCTCTTCTCCCTCTTTGACGCTGAAGTCGGGCAGGGTAATGACAATATCGGAGGTAATGGCGGTTTTATAATCGTTAATCTCAAGAACAACCCTGATATCCTCCACCTTAACAGTGCTGACATCACTGCTTATGGTATCCGGATTAGTATCGGGATCTCCGATTGTCACGGTCCTTCCGGCAGCCGGTGACAGGTAAGAATTGAATATATCATTGCTTTTTGCGGGTATTTCCATACCCGAGGTGAGCTGATCATCGGATAAGGTGCCCGCATCGCCTATTTCCCTCATTATTTCCGCAGCAACAAGCTTCTTAATGCTGCTATTAAGGGTTTCAACCTGCATTGATGAATAGGCTTCATATTTATTAATGACCTCGGTTTCGTATACCTCTTTAATCTTGGCGGCAGTAATCTCCTCCAGCCCTGTGCGTATCTCCTCCATGGCAGTTTCGCAGCTATAGAATTTCTTCTTGTAGCTGCCTTCAACCATTTTCATCTGAAGGTTGGTCATGGTGACAGAAAGCATTAAGGCACCAAGTATGCCGAAAAACGCCATACATATAATCACTGTAACAAGGGTTGAACCGCTATTATTCAGCTTTCTTAACCTTAACACCATGGCTTCCTCCTATCAATATTCCGCAGCGGACTGCAATGTATATACTTTGATCTTATAGCGGTTATTGGGATCGGAGTCGTTCACATACTCACATATATCAATTGTCACGTCAAATATCCTGTCTGTTGCTTTTGAGGTTATAACATTGGGATTGGCTGTGCCGATTGTTCCGCCTGTATTATAATGGGCAGCGGGTATATCCGTATATAGCATTACATATCCGTACCCGTACGCCGATATCTCAGTCTCGTTATACCAGTTGTCCCATCGATATCCGCTCTCATCCTCCTGCAAAGCCACGTAAAAATTCAGAGTGCCTTCAGCCTCATTGTTTAGTATTATCCTGTCTGCAGGTTCTTCTAATATTGATCTGGACAGGCTGAATACGGAAGGCTTGTAAAACAAGTATATGTTGCTGATGCTTATCGGGTATCGCACATCCGATACACCGTGGGTAATTGTCCGTTTGATGCCGCTTTCCGGAGGCCAATTGCATATATATTCAATATCATAATCTATTATATCATTATTTGATACTATCGTCATTGTCTTGGTGATTAATCTTGTGACTTCCCCGGGTGTAAAGTATGTTGAAAGATAAGAAAGCGATGATGGAAGGTTATCAAGTGTGGGTTCAACAGGCGGGATCTCTCCCGGTTCCAGCTTGCCTTCAACCTCCCTGCTCCTGTAATCGGCGATGTCGATACGGTAATTATGATATTCGCTTGAATTATCGAGCACGTTCTGCGCATAATTCCTGCCCCATGTAATAAATGTATTTAGCACATCCTCATCCGTCATGCCGGAACCCGCATCACTTTCCGAGAATAACAGGCCGTTGGCCCTCTCATCCATATTTATAATATTCGGCATCGGGTAATTATTCATAATGCCGTTCTCGCTCTCACCAATCCTATAGGGATCAGCCTTCATGGTAATGAACGCATCATATACAAGTTTTCCTTCGCTTATGCCGTTAATGGCAAAATAATAAGATGCCTGGTGAACGCTTGAGGACGACTCCATATAGCCGCCAGTACCATCCTCTTCAAGCCTCATGACATCTGCAACGGGACCTGTGATTAAATCAAAATCGTCCCTGCTTCCATTGAATTTATCAATGATTTCATCTATGTTATTATAAGACTTTAATCCCTCCATGATACTTGAAGCCAGATTGCTCTGAATCTGAAGTCTTTTGGCTTTACTGTTCATCTGGATGGAGCGTATGAAATTCCCCATAAGCGGAACCAGTATTATGACAAGGATTGCTATGCTTATGATAAGCTCAACCAGGGTAAAGCCTTGATTATTTAATTTATCCCGCATCCTGCTCTTTTTATACGGTCTCAAGTTTTACCCCCCTGTTTTCGTACAAACTAATAAACTATATTAATCTGTTCCGAAGATGTTATCTGTCCCGATATCAATTCCTTCTATTACAGGAGTCTCATATTCCCTGCCTGTACCGGATAGAAAATAGCGTTTAAGCGTAAGGCTTCCCGACAGGGCTCCTGTCATATTGTCCCTGCTTATCGTCACACTATCAATAGCGGTATGCTCGGGATAATCTCTTATGTATTCGGCAAGCTCCTTAAAGCCGTCATAGCTTGTTACAAAATTAAAGCTTAAGGTGCTGAAGTATGCTGTCATAACAGCAGGTTCGTCCTTTGTCCCGCCGGTTTTGCCGTTGCCGGCAGATGTCGGTGCAGCAGACTCTGTGCCGGCAGCTACTGCAGGTATAATTGTCTCATAAAATTCTTCGCTTTCCGACATGCTTACCGAAGAGGTGGTTATATCAAGAGCTTCCTCCAGCTTCTCAACGAACATATAGTTATCCTCCGCGGCAATATATACAGGAAAGCTTTTGATAATGTCATCCTTCTTCTCAACGACTTCGGGCACAAGCTGTTTTACCTCATCCTCTTCAAGAAGCTTCTTCTCCCGGTCTTTTATCTCAGCCGCAGCAAGTCTGGCTTCTTCATATGCCTTATCGGTTTTTTTGACATAGATATCATAAACGTAAAAGTATGATATGCAAAATATCCCAAGGCTTATAAGATTTATTATGATTTTTATATGCTTTTTGCTTTTTCCGTTTGCTTTATTGTTTCTTGCCATAATAAAACCACCTCCGCCAGGGCTATTATTGCACATAGGTACATTTAACTGACATGGTTACTACACTAATGCCGTCCTCGACACTGATTACGCTGTCCACAACAGTAACATTTTCACCAAAATAATGTATCGACTTAAGCTGCTTAAGAGTCTTTGCTATAAGAGCATTGGCTCCTGTTTTGCTGTCTGTTGCAGTTATCCTCATGGTAACTTTAACACCGCTTTCCTCAAACATCATGGAGTTTATTACGGTATTAGAGGGCAGCTTTTTCTCGAATTCCGCCAGTATATCCTTGATTTCATCATTGCGGCTTGCCGTTGATTCTACAAGCTTGTCAAGATCCTCAAGCTCTTCCTTATACCTGTTATATTCATCATGAACTCCGTCAAGCTTAGGCATAGCTTCAAGCTGCGCCGTCACTTCATTAAGCTCATTCTTTGCATGCATATAATCCGTTATAGATATGTATAAAGTGCCTGCAGCACCGATAAGGCATACCATTGTAAATATTATGGTTCCAAATATGACGCTGCGCCTCTGCTTCTTCAGTTTAAATTCCAGCGGAACGAAGTCCACAGGCTGAATAACAGCCCCGATATTATTCAGATACTCGCCCGGCGACTTGCGAAAATGGGCGGCCTTCCTCCTTGCGCTTACCGTGGAGAGCTTGTCCATAAGCCTATGGGGAATTCCTATCTCTGTCGTAAAGAATTCTTCTATACCCTTAATATGGACTCCGCATCCGGTTATATATATGGTATCAATATCTATCTGCTTGTGGCTGGACTTATAATAATCCAGCATACGCGATATACTGTTGCACAGTATATGCAAGGACTCCCTGATGTTCCTTGCAGCGGTTGCTTTAGCATACGCTTCGTTTGCTTCTACAGTAGCTGATTTTGCTACTACTTTAGCAACCGCTTCGGTTGCTTCTACAGTAGCTGATTTTGCTACTGCTAAAGCAACCGCTTCGGTTGCTTTAGCATATGTATCGGTTGCTTCTTTATCTCTGCCTATACTTAAGGGTATGCCCTCCGATACAAGGCCTTCAAGGGCAGCTGCTGCCTCCTGCCTGCCGGGAGTTAATAGGGAGTCTGCAGCATCCGGTGACAGCAGATTATTCTCTTTAAGAAGCTTCATAGCGCCTTCGGCATCCTCAAGCCTGTAGCAGGGCTGCTCCATGACTGTTTCAAGGAGTGATGCCAGTCCATAGCTTACCGTCCTTTGCATCACAAGTACATCTTCCCGCAGTATGCTGATCAGGGTATCTCTCAGGTTCATCTGAACAAATACATTGGTTCCTCGTTTTTGCTGCCTTTTTATAATCTGATAGCTGCTGTTGCCGGAATAGTCAAGGGATATTATGTCCATATGCATCAGCTTGGCAAAGCTGTAATAATTTTTTATAAGTGCGGTCGGTGCAGCATACACCACCAGGCGCATCTGCTTCCTGTTCAAGAGCTGCTTGTCGTCGGCTTTGGTTACATCCTCATTATTATTCAGTGCGCTGCCTAAAGCCTGATTATCCAGCTTCTCCAGATTATCTGCGATTATCTCCGTCTTACTCCTCTTCTTAAGAGCCTTTCTTTCCTGCTTGGCCTTCTTCTTTGCCAGCTTTCTTTCCTTCCTGCTGCGCCTCTTTTGTACAGCTCTGTCCTTACGGGCACCGATGTCCTTCTCAAGGATCTGATAAGAAATGACATAATCCGATATATCCACAGGAAAGTAATCCGAAGCGCCGGTCATTATTATGTCCATAATCCGCTTTTCATTGGTAGGCGGTATTATGATCTCCCTGTTGGCAATCTTACCGGAATTAATAGTAAAAATTACCTTGTCGGACTTAAACTTACCCGTCTTAAGCTTACTCTTAAGCAGCTCGCCGTAGGCTGCCTTATCCCTGATATATCCATCCTCCACCAAATTGACCGGTGTATCAAAGGTAAGGCTCCTGTAAACCCTTATGCTCTTGTTCTTATAGTTCTTTTTATAGGATATCTCGCATACCCTGGTGCACTCGGCTCCTATGGCTATGCTCAAAGCTTTTTTTGCCATACGTTTCCCTCACTATGGTTTAGTCATAAAGGTAATTATGTCATATAAAGAAGGTTTGCAAGTACCAATCAATTATATTATCGCCGAACAGCATGGAAATTGCAATACCCACGGACAGATAGGGTCCGAAGGCCAGCGTCCTGCCCAGGTTTCTTATCCTCATGCGTATCGGGTGTATAATCCCCGCAAGTATACAGCCTATCAAAAAGGCAAGCAGCACATAGCCCCATCCAAGCAGCAGTCCGGCACCGGCCATCAGCTTAATATCACCGCCGCCTATACCCCTTCCCCGAGTGGCATAATAGATTAACAGCATAAAGCCGCTTACGGCAACAAAGCCTATGGCATGATTAAGGATAACATCCGTGCTTCTCCCTGAGTTGAAATATTTGATTAGGGCGGCACTCAACCCCATAATCATTATGAATATGTTAACACCCGCAGGTATGATATTCGTTTTAAAATCAATGAAGCTCAGCACAATAAGCGCCGAAAGCATTAGGCAGTATACAACATTAAGCAATATCACAGCCAGACTCTTCCAGCCAAACAAATAAAAAACAAGCACATAAAGAAATCCGTTAAGTGCTTCTACAATAGGATATTGAATTGATATTCTTTCCTTGCAGGTTCTGCACCTGCCAAGTAGAAATATATAGCTAAAGATGGGTATCAACTCGTACCACTTAAGCTTGGTATTACAGTTAAAGCAATGGGATCGTTCGGTAACTATGCTTATCTCCTCCGGTATTCGGAAGATGCACACATTCAGGAAGCTTCCGATCACAATGCCATACAGGAATATGATCCCGTAATAAATAATAAAGTCGGACAAAACTTTCCCTACTTTCATTTTGGTAATACCACCAACCAACAGAGAATTCTATTGGTTGGTGGAAATAAATATAATTGTAATTACTTTCCGTTAACTACGGTCTGACCTGTTCATCACTTGCAGTATAATCAGCATTAGCCCCATCATATGCCAATTCGACTGTAATATTTTCTGTCTCTGATACCGTAACAGTTATCTGGGTATCAGCATCAGCATCTCTAGATTTTAACTTAAACTCTCCAACTACATTTTGAATTTCCAAAACCAGCAAGTTTTCACTGTCTGATGCTAAATAGGTACATTCGTCGTCAATTTCCCAATCCTTATTAGTTACCGTGTATAAGCTATCGTGATCATTAGCTCCGTCATTTAGATCATATCCTGTGGATGCCAGTGTCTTTGCATCTTCTAAAAACTCATCATCAAGTACGCCAAGTCGAACAGCATTATAAATTGCATTTACAACCTCATAATCGCTTGCCTTTCTTGCCTTTTCAACATATTCTGTCAACCTGGGTGCCAATGTAACCGCAAGTATGCCTATAATGGCAATAACCACGATTAACTCAACTAGTGAAAATCCTTTGTTGTTCCTCATAAGTTTCTTCTTCATTTTCATTCTCCTTTTCTCCTAACATATGTTTTTATATGTGCAAACGGTAAATGGTGTAATGGGATTAGTCAGATGTCTTCCGTTTGTAACCATGGTATATTGATAATTTGTTCTGCAGGTATGTTTACCAATTCTGTCAATATGCCGGTTATATGAAGGTCAATATTAATTTAATCCTGCTCCGGGATCACCTCCCAGGACTGATGTATCAAGCTGTTCATACATTGAGAGCATTGGCTGTAAAATTGCCAGTACAAGACCACCAATAACTACCGCAAGCACAATAATGATAGCAGGCTCAAGAGCAGCGGACATAGATTGAGTTGATATCTCAACCTCCTCGTCATAATAATCAGCTATCTTGGTGAGCATTTGTTCCATGCTGCCGGTATCCTCGCCAATCTTGATCATATGGTACACTAACGGCGGGAAGATGCCTGAGGCCCTTATCGGGACGGACAGGGGAATACCCCTTGCCACCTCTTCTTTGGAGTCGTGAAGCATCTTCTTAATAATAATGTTGTCAATCGTTCTTGCTGTTATATCTATGGCTTCTATAAGGGGTATGCCGGCTGCTAAAAGCGTCCCCAGGGTTCTGGTAAATCTTGCGCATACCGTCTTAATCCTTACCTTGCCGATAAGTGGCAGCTTTAGTCCAAGCTTTGCAAAGAATACCTCGCCTGAATATGTTCTTTTAAATAGTGTCACTCCGATTACAATTGCAGCTATTGCTCCGACAATAATATACCATCTGTTAACCACAAAGTTGCTCACTGCCATGATGGTCTTAGTTGCGGCGGGCATCTCCATGTCCATTTCCAGGAACATCTTCATGAAGCTTGGTATTACGAAAGCAACCATGATTACTATTACGGCAACCGAGATTATGCCTATCATGGCAGGGTATACCATTGCCTTTCTAAGAAGAGCCTTAAGCTTGGCTTCCTTCTCAAAGTGTATGGCCATCTGCTCCAGTGATATCTCAAGGCTTCCGGAGGCTTCTCCCGCTTCTATCATGTTAATCAGGATTGGCGGAAATATCTTGCCCTGGCTGCGCATTGCATCCGCAAGGTGTTCGCCTCTTTCAACCAGTCTGAGGGTGCTTTCGACAGCCTTCTTAAGAGTTTTGTTCTCTGTCTGGTCCACAAGCATCTCAAGAGCCGATACTATGGGGACGCCGGCATGCAGTATACTCGTAAACTGCCTGGTAAATATGCTGAGATCCCTTGATTTTACCGGATTGGAAAGCTGTATCTTGATATCCCTTTGAAAGATTCCAAGCTGCTTAATATTAACCGGCACAAATCCGTCAGCTCTAAGGGTATGGAATACACGCTCTTCATTCGGAGCTTCCATCTTGCCCTTTTTTGCTTTGCCGTTCGCATCTATAGCAATGTATGAATAACCAGCCAAAGGTAAGCCCTCCTGTTAATCCTATCCTGTCTTATATGTAACTTAGGACAAGTCATATATTACATGAGCCTTCGCTCCATGGTCTGCATATCCTGCGAAAATGCCTGTGCATGTCCCTTGCTGATCATGCCCTTAAGATAAAGCTCATATATTGCGTCATCCATTGTCTGCATACCCATCTTTTTGTTGGTCTGGATAAAGGAGGCAATTTGATGATTCTTCCCTTCCCTTATCAGATTCCTGATTGCAGGCGTTGCAAGCATTACTTCAAATGCGGCAATCCTGCCATTTCCATTGATTTCGGGTATGAGCTGCTGGGAGATAATCCCCTCCATTACATTGGCAAGCTGAACCCTTATCTGCTGCTGCTGGTGCGGAGGGAATACGTCAATTATTCGGTCTACCGTATTCACCGCTCCTATGGTATGCAGCGTCGAGAACACCAGATGTCCGGTCTCCGCTGCCGTAACGGCGATCTCGATTGTCTCATAATCCCTCATCTCACCAACCAGTATGACATCCGGGTCCTCACGAAGGGCCACTCTGAGGGCACTTTGGAAGGATAATGAATCTATCCCGATCTCTCTCTGATTCACTACCGACTTCTTATGCCTGTGCAAATACTCAATCGGGTCCTCCAGAGTAATTATATGGCAGTTATAATATGTATTTATTATGTCGATCAGGGATGCAAGGGTAGTGGACTTACCGCTTCCGGTTGGCCCCGTAACCAGTACCAGGCCCCTCTTCTTCCTTGTCAGCTCTACAACAGGATATGGTATTCCCAAATCCTCAGGCCTTGGTATCTCCCTGCTTATTATTCGAATTGCACAGGCAAATGATCCGCGCTGCTTGAAAACATTGACCCTGAATCTTCCGGTTCCCGGTATGGAATATGAAAAATCCGCTTCGCCCTTCGAGTTTAAGACTTCCCTGGCTCTGGGCGGAACTATCGGCAATATGATTTCTTCCGTATCCTCCGGGGACAGGGGATCATAGTCCATGCTTACAAGCTCCCCGTTCACCCTGCATTTCGGGGATATCCCGACTGTAAGGTGCAGATCGGAGGCCTTTCTGTTCTGTGCATCTATTAACAGGTCGTTAACCGAAAGCATTATAATACCCCGCTATTTTACTGTTTGCATAGTAATCTATATTTAATGATAATCTTCGTCAATTGATATTCTTACAAGCTCATCCACGGAGGTAACTCCCTCGAAGACAAGCTCAATAGCCCTCATCTTGAGAGGCTTCATTCCTTCGGATTCCGCTATTTCAGCCACTGCTTCCGTCGGCCATTTCTTACGGATAGCTTCCCTTATCCTCGTGGAAGCCTGAAGTATTTCATATACTCCTATTCTTCCGCTATAGCCTGTATCATTGCATTTTACGCAGCCAACCGGTTCATAAACCTGAAGATGCTTGGAGGATGGATAACCGAGCACATGCTTTTCCGTTTCTGTAGCTTCCCTCTTCTGCCTGCAGTCAGGGCAAAGCCTTCTTACCAGTCTTTGGGCTATTACGCCAACAAGAGCCTCTGATAAAAGATAGGCCTCAACGCCCATATCTATCATACGTGTTATGGTTCCTGCTGCCGAGTTGGTGTGGAGCGTACTGGCAACCAGATGTCCGGTTATAGATGCCTTTACTGCTATTCCGGCCGTCTCCTCATCCCTTATTTCACCGATCATTATAATGTCAGGGTCCTGACGCAATATTGAACGAAGGGCTGCGGCAAAGGTCAGATCTATCTTTTCATTAACCTGCACCTGGTTAACTCCGTCAATTTGTGCCTCAACAGGGTCTTCAATCGTAATCAGGTTTACACCCTCTTTGTTCAGAGCATTTACCATTGTGTAAAGGGTGGTGGACTTGCCGCTTCCGGTAGGTCCCGTTATCAGTATAAGCCCATAGGGCTGGGTAATCATCTTGTCAAACCGGACAAGCTCTTCATCGGTAAAACCCAGCTCCTTCTTATTGCGGGTAAAACCGTCCTTGGCAGCTATTCGAAGAACAATCTTCTCACCATATAATGTCGGGATGACTGAGGATCTTATATCATAATCATCCCTGCCCACAGTCAAGGTAATACGCCCGTCCTGAGGCCTGCGCTTTTCCGATATATCCATTCCTGATATTATCTTAATCCTGGCAATTATGGCAGACATAAGGGTCAGGCTGTATCTTCTGCCCTTGTTCAGCACACCGTCAATCCTGTATCGTACCCTCAAATCATCCTGAAGGGGCTCTATATGGATATCGCTGGCACGCTGCCTGATGCCCTGCTCAATGATGGACCGTACCAGGACAACAATCGGTGCGTTATCAACTTCATCTGACGCTGCCTCCTGCTCCTGCTGATCCACCTTTATAAGGCTGTCCCTCTCCTGTGTGTAACGCTGTGCAACCTTTAAGGCTTCAATATTGCCGTAATACTTATCTATTGCCGCAGCTATATCCTGAGAGGTGGAAACCGCCGGTTCTATCTGAAAATTGGTTACTATGGCTATATCATCTATAGCCAGGTAATCAAGGGGATTGGACATAGCAACCCTGAGTACGTTAGGATATCCATGCTTGAACTCAAAGGGCATTATGGAATTCTTCCTGAGTATGTCCTCGCTAACCAGGTTAATAATATCCGGGTCAATGCGCCTTTCCGACAGTACAACAAAATCCAGTCCTAATTGTCTATGTAAAGCATTAGCAATTTCAACCTCTGTAGTAAAGCCCAGATCTATCAGTGTTTCACCAAGCTTTTGGCCTTTTTCCTTTTGAACGGCTAAGGCTTGGGATAATTGGGTATCATTTATGACTCTTGCGTCTATCAATATGTCTCCAAGCCTTTTCTTCCTGCTGTTCAATTCCATATATATCTCCTGCCTCGTGTGTAATAACATTATATTACAATAATGGAATAACTGCAATAATTATTTTGCAATTACGACAATAAGATGAATATTTTTTGATAATTTGGGTATATATACCTATTATCAACTATATAATATACCTTTTTTAAATACTCATATTTTTATATTAATTCTAGTCCATTATTCCTATAATGTAAATAGGCTTTTGACATATATATTTTTTTGATGTAAAAACATGAAAAATTCATCAGCAAAAAGGTGCCCTATATTGCAGCACCGCACTTTCCCATATTGAATGAGTGTAGCAAATTCCATTATACTTCTTTTATGCAAAAATGTCTAGGTTTTTATTATAAAACTACGAAATTTCTCTAAAAGTGACAAAAATAATCGGTATTATCCAATAAAATGACTATGAATATAAACGGTAACTAATAATCAATCCCAATAAATTGTATATTATATAAACTTTCTCAATAAAAAAGTGCTGCTCAACTAATTATTACCTGACGGCGTATACCAGTTAATTTCATTATTTGCTAATGCTTCTTCAAAGGTTGCAGGTAATTTAGGCGCTTTGCCGCCATTGTTGTAATAATAATCATCTGCATAAAGAGGATTCTCATTAACATATACGGAATCTACATCTACAGCCGGATCCTCACCATCTCGAACCTTACGTGCATATATAACAGTCCTGTAATTCTTATCTACTTCATAAGAGCAGGTTGACAGGGCTAACAGCTGATCGTTTTCATTGATGTCAACCCCCTCTATAACAAGCAAAGATCGAATACGTAACTGATAAACAAAATTAAGAAATTCGGAAGAATCAGCAAAGGTGGATTTCCGATATTCAAAGAAATAATCCTTGTCCACTTTTGGAGTTGCCTTAATTATGGCAAATATTTTCCATAAGCCTTCTTCATAGATTGTATCAAATGATATTATCGGATGCTCTTTATAGAAATCCGGGTCTTTATAGTCCAGTAAATAATGGAACATTTTTTCACGCGTTGAAACCATGTTATGCCCGTGAATAACATAGCTTTGCGTATTCTTTTCAACAGATGACCTGATGTCCAGATATAAGGTTCCGGCCTTGCTGTATTTCCCCTCAATGTCCTTATCGAGATAATAATCCGGGTCGTCTGCGTCAGATTGCATGACTACATAATCAATATTTGTACCGTCTATCTTTATCCAGCCCTTAACATCCTCATTCACAGCAAGCAAATCTTTAAATTTAAGAAGCCGTCCATGCTCATCCCTGTTGGGGTCCGGAGTTGGTGTGGGTGAATCTTCTTCCGGAATTGGCGTTGGTACAGCCTCTTCGGGAATTGGTGTGGGTACAATCTCTTCGGGAATTGGTGCAGCACTTATAGCTACAGTCGGAGCCGGTGAAGAGGCTTCTGCAATAACAGGCTCATCTTCCGGCTTATAATACAGGTCTCTTGTTAAGCCAATTGATTTTTTTATTCTATAGGGCTGGATGACTGTTTCGTTTATAAACAATGATGTGAATACAATGAAGCTTATTAAGCAGACAATTCTTACGGCTTTATAAATACTGAATTTGGGTTTTCCTTTTTGCTCAGTTTGTGATTGCGGCTCTGATTCCTGTGCATTATTATCGACCGTATTGCTGCTGCAGTCCGATGTATTATCGTTATCCATATTACTGCAGTCAGATGTATTATTATTCTCCGACATGTTTATCTCCTTTTGTATCAGGTAATTCTCCGTTTTTAAAAATCTTACATGGGCTGCTAATATACATACGCTGTCGGTATTTATGCACTGTCGGTATTCATGCGTTGCCGGTATTCATGTGTTGCCGGTATTTATGTGCTGCCGGTATTTATGTGCTGCCGGTATTTATGTGCTGCCGGTATTCATGATCTGCATATGCAGTCAGATTTTGCATAAACCGGGATAATTATATCACTAAAGTATCAGGTAGTAAAGATTTAGAAAAAAGCTGCAGCACGGTCGGTTAAACCGTCTGCAGCTATTAACTCCGTCAGCACTCGAAGCATTCTCTAAGCTTCTTAAGGGCCTTCTTCTCTATTCTGCTGACATAGCTTCTCGATATTCCGAGTTTACTGGCAATCTCCCTCTGGGTTACTTCCTTTCTGTTGCTAAGACCGTATCGCAGGCATATTATTTCCCTTTCCCTGTCGGTCAGCACCTTCCCGATAAGCTTGTAGAGCTTTTTTATATCATCCTCAAGAACAATATTTTCAATGATATCGATATCTGCTTCCTCTATAATGTCCAGCAGGTTTATTTCATTGCCCTCCCGATCGGAGCCTATTGGATCATACAGATATATTTCCTTAGCCAGTCGCTTTCCGCTCCTAAGCATCATTAGCAGCTCATTGTCGATGCATCTTGAAGCATAGGTTGCAAGGCGGATCCCCTTCTCACCATCAAATGTATCTATAGCCTTGATTAGTCCTATTGTGCCGATAGATATCAAATCATCTGTTTCCTTATCTGTCATGTTGTACTTTTTTACTATATGTGCTACAAGTCTCAGGTTATGTTCTATCAGTTTATCTCTTGCCTGTTTGTCTCCCTCCTTGCATCGCTGCAGATAGTCCGACTCCTCTTTGGTACTTAACGGCTTGGGAAAAGACCTCACTAAGATAAGCACCCTCAATGATTAACGATTCATTATTAGCTTATGAGTATTATTGACATAAAGTGCCTATCCCTCTAAAAAAAGGACAGAAGGACTTATTATTCCTTCCGCCTAAGCATGTCATATATGTCCAGTTTTGTCCCCAAATCGATGTATATTATCTGACCGGGATGGGGACAGCTCATAATATCGTTTCCTTCTTCGTCAGTCATTCTTTGCACAAGGGTATACAATGTCGAACCGTCAGGCTTGATTACCTCAATTGCTTCTCCTGTGCTGAATTTGTTTTTCTGCTCCAGCCTGTACAAGCCGTCCCTTTCACCTGAGATGGTACCAAGATAGGTATATGCCTTTTCATAGGTACCGCGGTCATATATCTGGTCCTTATGGTTCGGCTTCCCGAAATAGAAGCCTGTTGTGAACTGGCGGTTGACCCCCTTCTTAACCTCTTCCATGTAAAGGGACTTGTTCCTTTCATATAGCCCGGGATCGGCAAAGTAATCGTCAATTGCCTTCCTGTATGCCCTTGTGACTGTGGCAACATACAGGACAGTCTTCATCCTGCCCTCCACCTTGAAGCTGTCTATTCCTGCAGCAATAAGCTCCGGAATATACTCTATCATACATAGGTCCTTGGAATTGAAGATATAGGTCCCCCGCTCATTTTCCTCAATAGGAAGGTATTCTCCGATCCTGGTCTCCTCCATCAGGTAGTATTTCCAGCGACAGGAGTGTGTACATTCTCCCAGATTGGCATCCCGCCCCGTAAAGTAATTGCTTAACAGGCATCTCCCCGAATATGCAATGCACATTGAGCCGTGGATGAAGGCTTCAATCTCCATATCAGGCGGTATGTTGGCTCTGAGCTCTGCTATCTCCGATAATGACATCTCCCTTGCCGTTACAGCCCTCTTAGCTCCGAGCCTGTGCCAGAAGCTGAAGGTTTCGTAATTGGTATTATTTGCCTGGGTGCTGATATGGCGTTCCACCTCCGGCAGTATCTCACCTGCTATGGAGAATACTCCCGGGTCGGTTATTATAAGAGCATCCGGCTTGTCCTTGCCGAATGCCTTAAGCTCTTTCAGATATTCCTTTATACCCTCAAGATCATTGTTATGGGCAGTGATATTAACAGTAACATATACCTTTCTGCCGTATGAATGGGCAAATGCAATGCTCTCCTTCATCTGATCCGGAGAAAAGTTCTTTGCCCTGGCACGCAGTCCATACATATCCCCGCCGATATAGACGGCATCGGCTCCGTATATTATGGCTGCCCTTAAAGTTTCCGGATCACCTGCCGGCATTAGAAGCTCCGGCTTTCTTATATCCTTTATCATAATATCATTCCTTCAATATTATATGAGTTAAACCGTATCTACCCTGCAGCTTATGGCTATCCCGTCACCTATGGGAAGTATCAGGGAGGCCAGCTCCTTCATATGGGTTATTGTGTACAAATATTCACGCATTCTGGAGTGAATGGTCCTGTCCCTCCTTGTTATACTGTATCTGGAGTTTATAACAGTCCCGTCCTGGAGCACGTTGTCAGTGACAAGCAGGGTGCCGGGCTTCATAAGCCTTAATAGCTCGGGAAGAAAGCTCATATACTGGGCCTTGGCAGCATCCAGAAAGATAAAGTCATACTTTTCTTCATTATCTGCAAGCTCCTTAAGGACCTTCATAGCTTCTCCCTTTATCAGATTTATCTTCTCCCTTTTTGCAAATCTTTCGTCAGAAAGATTCTTTACTGCATCCCTAAGACGCATCGGAACCTTTTCTATTGTTGTGATCTTGCAATCATCACTCGTATACTCACTCATAAAGAGGGCGGAAAAGCCAATAGCCGTTCCGACCTCCAATATGCTGCCGGGTTTATGTGTACGCAGTAAAAACCGCAGCAGCCCCTGTGTTTCTTTCCTGATTATAGGCACATGGTTTCTCAGGGCTTCCTCCTCCAGACGGATGAGCTCCTGAGGCATGTCCTCACTTAGTGAATTTATATATGCGGATATACGCTCATTATCTATCATCAGTTGTCCCCTCCGGCTGTATCCCGGATTCATGCCGGGTAACTCTGCTGTCCTGCCGGTACTCACTTGTCGGATGTATTCTGCTGTCCTGCCGGTACTCCCTTGTCGGATGTATACTACTGTCCTGTTGCTGCTCCATCACCGGACGAATTTCCCTGTCCGGATGATGATCCTTCTCCGGACGAAGCTTCATCTCCGGCTGATGCTTCATCACCGGAAATACTCTCCGGTCCTGCGTCTATATCCTCAAGCTCATCGTCCTTAACTATAGATTTGGAGTAATCTGTTATTATCTCCAATATTTCATCATATGTCATAGAGGAGTATATCTCATATGTCCCGGGCATGAGCACAAGCTCCTGAAGCTTCACCTTAAGGGCGAAGGAATATTTATTCTCTATTGCATGGTATAGTTCCAGCTTCTCTGCAATATCCATTGTGGAATCGCCCTTGTTGATCTTTATATATATCTTTCTGGCATGGGCAGTATCATCAACCGCATCAGGTCCGTAGATCTGATAGGTAAAATCAAAAGCCGCATTGCTTGTATATATAACCGATACCACAACCAGAACATAAAATACTATATTCATGAGCAAGCGCAGTATGAAGCTCGATACCTTCAGGGTAACCTTGACGGATGTGGATCTTGATGCCATTACATCACCTCTTTTTGCAATTGCCTCATCTTATGCGGGTAAATAATCCTATACCTCCATAATGATGGGCAATATCATGGGATTGCGTTTCGTCTTCTTCCAAATGAAATCGCTGAGCGAATCCTTTATTTCCATCTTCATCTTGGCCCAGTCGACATTATTTTTGACCAGGCATCTGTCCAGGGCTCGTTCAACTATTTCCCTGGCTTCATCCATCAGGTTTTCGGATTCTTTTACATATACGAAGCCTCTTGAGACTATATCCGGGCCTGCAAGAACCTGGTTGCTGTACTTCTCCAGTGATACCACTACAGCGATCAGGCCGTTCTCAGAGAGGAGCTGCCTGTCACGCAGCACCACATTGCCCACATCACCGATACCAAGACCGTCGACCAGAATTCCCTGGGCCGGCACCTCACCGGTTATGGCAGCCCTTTCCTCCGAAAGGGTTAGCACATCACCTGAGGACAGAAGGAATATATTCTCCTTCGGAACCCCCATCATCTGCGCTATATCGGCATGGCGGTTCAGATGCCTGAATTCCCCATGCACGGGAATTGCATACTTCGGCCTTGTAAGCGCATACATAAGCTTTATTTCTTCCTGGCAGGCATGCCCCGAAACATGGGTGTCCTGATATATGACCTTTGCTCCCTTCATTGACAGCTCATTTATAACTCTGGATACCGCTTTTTCATTGCCGGGTATGGGAGTTGAGCTTAATATTACCACATCCCCCGGCTGGATTGACACCTTCTTATGAATGGAAGATGCGATGCGGGATAACGCCGCCATCGACTCTCCCTGGCTTCCCGTGGTAATAAGCACCAGCTGGTCATCCGTATAATTCTTCATCTGCTCTATATCAATGAGCATGTCATCGGGCAGGTTAATATAACCGAGCTCGGTTGCTGTTGAAATGATGTTTACCATGCTGCGGCCCTCGATGACAACCTTTCGCCCGTACTTCCTGGCGGAATTAATTATTTGCTGAACCCGGTCCACATTGGATGCAAATGTTGCCACTATTATCCTTGACCGGCAGTAATCGGCAAATATATTGTCAAAGGTCTTGCCGACTGTACTTTCCGAGGGTGTATAGCCGGGCCTTTCCGCATTGGTGCTGTCGCACAGCAGCGCAAGCACCCCTTTCTTGCCGATTTCACCTATTCTTTGCAAATCAACGGGACTCCCGTACACAGGCGTATAATCAATCTTAAAGTCGCCGGTATGGAATATTATCCCTGCAGGGGTGAATATAGCGAGTGATGCCGCATCCGCTATACTGTGGTTTGTCCTTACAAATTCAATCCTGAAACATCCCAGGTTGATGGATTGGCCGTATTTTATCACCTTTCTCTTGGTTGTCTTAAGCAAATTATGTTCCTTCAGCTTGTTTTCAATGATTGCCATGGTCAGCCTTGTTGCATACACAGGAACATTGATATCCTTTAAAATATACGGCAGTGAGCCTATATGATCCTCATGTCCGTGGGTAATCACAAATCCCTTTACCTTATCAATGTTTTCCTTAAGGTATGTGACGTCGGGAATGACAAGGTCAATTCCCAGCATTTCATCCTCCGGGAAGGACAGGCCGCAATCAATGACTACTATTGTGTCCTCGTATTCGATTGCGGTGATGTTCATGCCGATTTTCTCAAGTCCGCCAAGGGGTATAATCTTTACCCCGTCAAAATCTGCACCTTTCCCTGTATTTTTCACACTGCTGCCATACCTGCTGACTGCATTGTTTACAACTATATTCCCGTTGTAACCGATACCGTTGGCCGGGCTTGCCAGGCCGTTGCCAAGGCTTACTCCCATGCCGGTTACGATATTACTTTTATCCTTTTTACTTACTCTTTTTAATGTTTTCCTTCCAGTCGTTTTTTCAATACTACTTCCGGATAATTCCCTATCCTTCAAAAATTGCACCTCCAATGGTTTGTTATGTACTGTATATCCATTATCCGAGTGCATGATATAAGATTGGATTATTTATGCCCGAGGCATTTTTTGCAGTGACCGTAAAGCTTAACCTCATGGTCCACCACTTCAAATCCAAGCGTTTCAGCTATTCGTTTTTCCAGGTTCTCAAGCAGATCATCCTGGAAAGCATAGATTTTACCACAATCAAGGCATATTAAATGATGATGGCGGTGGCATACTTCCTCGGATTTTTTAACTCCGATTTCATATCTGACATAGCCATCATCCAAATTCAACTTGTCAATCAGGCCTAATTCCGACAGTAGCTGTATAGTTCTGTACACAGTTGCAAGTCCGATGTCCGGGTATGTTTTTTTAACACAATCGTATATTTCCTCGGCTGTCATATGCTTACCCGGCCTGCTTGAAAGTACTTCCAATATAGCAGCTCTCTGATTGGTAACCTTAAGGCCACGCTGCTTTAATACGCTTTTAAAATATTCCTGATTATTAGGCATATCTTCTCCATTAATCTATATCAATGCATCATAATAGTTCAATGTCATCCAATAATTCCCTGAAGATGGCTGCTACCATATCCAGTTCCTTATCATCCTCAACTACTTCATATATGGCTTCCATATCAGCCGCTGAAGAAATATCCTTTAACACGAAAGCGTCCTCCGACTCCTCCCCGTCATTTGCGGGAGTCACCAGAAGATAATCGACACCGCCCAGCCTTGTCTGTTCAAGAACCTTAAATACGTTATCGGTACCGTCTTCTGCTGTCATTAATATTTCATCGGGCTTAAGCTCCATATATACATCAAACCTTTCGAATATGTTGATCAGTTTATATTGTTTAGTTTCAAATATGTTGTTTAGTTTCAAACATGTTGTTCGTTTCCTGTATGTAAAGCATCATAATTCTTGTTCAGTTCCCTGCATGTTCTAGTTTCATACTAATTGCTCGGTTGCTCATATTTTTAATTTAATATTCATTACTCAGTCCTTCATATAGTTAAGCTTATCAAGATAGCTTTGCAGTATAAGCACTGCGGCAAGCTTATCAACCACCATTGCTCTTTCCGCAACAGAAGCGCCCCCCTCGTCAAGCACCTTGCGAGCCTCCACCGTTGTCAGTCTTTCATCCCACAATACTACCTCGAGCATGGTCCTCCTCCGAAGCATATCGGCAAATTCTTCGGATTTTTTAGCCCTGTCACCTATCGTATTGTTAAGATGCTTGGGATAACCGACTACTATTTTGTCAATCTGATATTCCCTTACTAATTCCTCAATACGTGCGAGGGTACGCCTCAGCTTATTTTCTTCCTTTCTGCGGATAACCTCAATGCCCTGGGCAGTAAGAAGAAGGGCATCGCTGATTGCTACCCCAACCGTCACGGATCCGTAGTCAAGTCCCATGATCCTCATATGCTTTCTCCCTAAACGGCTATTTCATACCCTTCCCGTTGATTTCATTATCAATGTAGAAACGCAGTAATTCCTCGATAATCTCGTCTCGCTCTACCTTCATAACCAGGCTGCGAGCACCCTTATGGCTTGTTATGTAGGTCGGATCTCCGGACATAATATACCCTACTATCTGATTTACAGGATTATATCCCTTTTCAGTCAAGGCTGAATATACGGCATGGATCACATCGTGTACCATCATCTCGGTATCCTTTTGAACCTTGAAATACTGTGTATTGTTTTGCTTCCTCATTGATTCACTTCCCTTTTCAGACTTGGAAGCTTTCTGATAAGCATTCCCATTATTATTTAATACTAATATATTTTCCATAAAAATTCAATGAATTATTTCACATATCATGATATCCTCATGCAGCTTCTCTTTTACCCTTGCATTAATGAGCCTGTTGGTCAGGTCCGTCTCGCTTTGTACTGCAAGCTTTACATATCTTTCATTATGTCCGAGCTGGTAATATACGTTATCCAGCTTATACTCCTCTTCAACAAGGATTTTCTCTATTCTGCCCATAAAAAGCTCCCTGTATTCCGAAGCTGCCCTGTTTGATAAATTTATCAGCCTTTCGCTGCGCTCATGCTTGACCTTCTCAGGTATCTGGCCCGGCATCGCTGCCGCCCTGGTACCCTCCCTCCTGGAATACTTAAATACATGAGTTCTGGCAAACCCTACTTTTTCTGCAAAACTGACGGTTTCTTCGAATTCCTTATCCGTTTCACCCGGGAATCCCACTATAATATCTGTTGTTATGGAAGGATTCTCATAAAACTTGCGCAGCATAAGTACCTTGTCATAGTATTCCTTGGATGTGTACTGCCTGTTCATCCTGGCAAGCACTGTATCGGATCCGCTTTGCAGGGACAGATGAAAGTGAGGGCAAAACTGCCTTACTCCTGATATGGCCCGGATAAAATCCTCTGTTATAATCCCTGGCTCAAGGGAACCGGTACGTATCCTCTCAACGCCGGGAATTGCGCCAATTTTATCAATTAATGCTGCCAAAGGGTTATGTATTCCTGTTTGACCGGCATCATCCCTTTTCTCCATGCCATAGGATGAAATATGGATGCCTGTAAGCACGAATTCCTTATAACCGTTATCGGCAAGCTTCTTAATCTCAGCCAGGATGTCTGCCTCGTCGCGGCTTCTGATTCTGCCCCTTACATAAGGTATTATACAATATGAGCAGAAACGGTTGCACCCATCCTGAATCTTTATAAAAGCCCTTGTCCGCTCCATGACGGATGATACGTTCATGTCCTCATAAAGCCTCTGGGAACTGACATCCGAGACGGCAACCCTGCTTCCGGTTTCCGTATTTCTTCCGGTTTCCCCAGCATTTTCGGCATCCCTGTCGCTTCCGGCTTTAAGGCACTGCTCCACTAGCTCCAGAAGCTCTGTCTTCTTATTATTGCCGACTACAATGTCAACCGAGCCGTCTTCTAAAAGCTTATCCTTTGCCGCCTGTACATAACAGCCGACAGCGGCTATAATTGCATTTTCATTTTGTTTTCTTGCCTTGTGCAGCATTTGCCGGGATTTCCTGTCCGCTATATTTGTTACCGTGCAGGTATTGACCACATAAACATCTGCTGCATCCTTGAAGTCAACTATTTTATAACCCGCATTCTCAAACATCGAACGGATTGCTTCGGTTTCATAAGAGTTGACCTTGCAGCCGAGGCTTATAAATGCCGCTGTTTTATCCATTAACATAATTTCCCTTTCCATATCCGCTTATACATACATCTCATATACAACTTCTCCTCACAATTTTATTGAATATGATATTCCGGACAATTGCATATTCGATAAAATTTATCCGCAAGGACAAACACTCGCCCTCTATAAAGACTGTCAGAATATTGTGAACTCCATTCTCAAAGCACATTCATGTGCTTTATGTGCTTTAGCTGCCCGCATTCGGCGCCGGAGTTTCGCAAGCAATCTCTTTTTTGTATACTTTGCATATTGACTTTTAAATTGCTAAAATATAGTATATACATATACTTAGTGAAGGAGGATGATGTTGCTATGAAATCTGTTAAAATATCGTTAAACTCAATTGACAAGGTAAAGGCTTTTGTAAATGATGTAACCAAATTTGATTCCGAATTCGATCTGGTCTCCGGAAGATACGTTATAGATGCTAAATCAATTATGGGTATCTTTAGTCTGGATTTATCCAAGGTGATTGATTTAAATATCCACGACGATAAGAATTTGGATTATATTCTTGATGTATTAAAGCCTTATATTGTCGAATAAGGACTTGATTTTAAGCTTGAGTGAGTTGCCGGGCAATAAATATGCCTGTGCAACTCCTTTTTTTGTTCGCTTTAGCCAATATCTATGACTTCCGAGGTTCTGATTGCTTCCTCTACCATCTCATCAATCCTGTCGGCAAGCTTTTTCTCGGATTTACGGATAATCCTGATATCCGGCCTTATAACCGGATGCCTTGCCACAAATATTGTGCAGCAATCCTCATAGGGCTGTATCGAGGTTTCAAAGGTTTTAATCCTTTCGGCAATCTCCACTATATCCTTCTTGTCAAATGCTATAAGCGGCCTGTATACCGGCATTGTACATACCTCGTTAGTTGCCGCAAGGCTGTGCATGGTCTGGCTTGCCACCTGCCCTATGCTTTCACCCGTAACCAGTCCCAGGCATCCTTCCTTTTCTGCAAGCCTTTCAGCTATCCTCATCATATATCTTCTCATTATAATGGTCAGCTCCTCATGGGGGCATTTATCATAGATGTATAGCTGAATATCCGTGAAATTTACAATAAAAAGCTTCATAGGCCCCGCATATCTTGATATCTGTGAGGCAAGATCTATTACCTTTTGCTTTGCCCTCTCGCTTGTGTAAGGCGGTGCATGGAAGTATACTGCCTCCATGGATACTCCTCTTTTGGATATCATATATCCTGCCACCGGACTGTCTATTCCACCCGACAATAAAAGCATGGCCTTGCCGTTGGTCCCCACAGGCATTCCGCCCAGTCCGGGAATATTAACTGAATATACATAAGCCCTTGTACGAACCTCTACCGTAATCCTCACATCCGGGTTATGCACATCCACCTTAAGCTCGGGAAAACGCCTTAACAGGCAGGCACCCATTTTAGCACATATATCCGGGGATGTGAGAGGGTACTGTTTATCAGCCCTCTTTGCTTCTACCTTAAAGGTAAAATGCCTGTCCGGATACATGGCTTCAACGTAATCACCCACGCCCTTTTCAAGGCTGTCCCAATCCGTACCGTCTATTACAACCACCGGGCATATGGAGGAGATGCCAAATACACATTTCAGGGCTTCAACCGTCTCTTCATAATCATAACCCTCGGGACACTCTACGAATATTCTTCCCTGCTCCTTGCTGACGCTAAAGGCACCCAGAACCTTAAGGGCATCCTTTACCCTGTCACGCAATGCATTCTCAAACAAATATCGGTTGTTTCCCTTAAGACCAATCTCTGCATATTTTATTAAAAAAGCTCTAAACATTAATTATCCTCCCGAATTCTTTTGTGTGCCTGTATTATATCGTCATCTTTAGCCGGCAGCTATACAGCAGTATACCGGTTATCTATACATTCATATATTATATTGTCATAATGCCGGTATGCGATATGCCGGCAAGCCATAATGCTATTTCCTGGTATATCTCTTTAACACCGGGTACAGATTACTTATCTGCTCCAGAGCATATTCAATCTCTTTCTCAGTGGTACGGTCCGATAAGGATATCCTGAGGGTTGAATCCATTTTTTCCTTGCTTAAGCCCATGGCTGTAAGTGTGGCGCTTGGCTCGGAATGGTGAGAGCTGCAGGCTGAGCCTGAAGAAACATATACTCCCTTGTCCTCCAGGGCGTGAAGGAATACCTCGCTTTTTACCCCGTCGAAGGTCAGGCTTATAATATGAGGAGCAGTTTTCTTGACAAGCTCCATGCTATATCCTCCGTCCCTTGCACCATAATCCCCGGGCAAACCGTTAGCCGTAACTCCGTCAACGCCCGCCAGCCCGTTAAGCATCATTAACTTTAATTTATACATCCTCGAGATTTTTTCTTCAAAATCAGTATATAATTCCTTGACAGCCTGTCCAAGTCCTGCTATTGCAGGAACATTCTCGGTTCCGGAGCGGAAGCCCCTCTGATGACCTCCTCCGAACATAATCGGATTAACCTTGACCCTGTCGGCAATGTAAAGTGCGCCGCTGCCCTTGGGTGCATGTATCTTGTGTCCGCTTAAGGTCAGAAGGTCAATACCGTCACGCTTCGGGTATATGCGGTATTTTCCGAAGGCCTGTACTGCATCGGTATGAATGATAATGTCACTGTATCTTTCCTTGATCCGGCTTGATATTTCTGCGATATCCTGTACCGAGCCAACCTCGTTGTTTACATACATGATGGATACAAGGATCGTTTCCTCCCTTATCAGATTATACAGCTCTTCTTTCTTCAGCCTTCCAGCACCGTCCACAGGTGCAAGACTTATGTCAAAGCCGTTATCCTTAAGGTGCATAAGCGGTTCATGCACCGAAGGATGCTCAATTGCAGTGGATATAATATGCCTGCCCCTGCGCCTGTTGGCATATGCGGCTCCCATAATCGCAAGATTATTGGATTCCGTGCCTCCTGAGGTGAATACTATCTCCCGGGGCTCAACCTTTAGGCTGCCTGCCAGGGCTAGTGCCGCTTCCTTAATGTATGCTTCCGCAGCTACACCCAAACGGTGAAGCGAGGAAGGATTGCCGTAATCCTCATACAAGGCCTTTATTACCTTGTCCCTGACACTCTCCGTAATACTGGTTGTAGCCGAGTTATCCAAATATGCTTCCATTTCTTAAGCTCCTCAAACTTATGAATTCATCCATATATTTTGCACAGACACATATTTTTATTCCGGAGCTTCCCGGTATATGCTTTAATTAGCTGGAACACCGGAATAAGTGTCCGGTTCACCAAGTCTTATGGATACATGCTTTAGCTTTGGTGTTCTATGTACTCGTAATCCTTTCTGACGGGTTCCAGCAGCCTGAGCAAATAATATGGATTAACGCTTATTTCACCAAGGGCTCCCTTTACATATATGCCAAGATGCAGATGAACGTCAAACTTTCCTGTGGTGCCTTCGGCTCCATATCCCGAATCGCCCATATATCCAATAAGTTGTCCTGCATGCACCTTGTCGCCCGGTTCTAATCCGGGTGCGTAGGAATCAAGATGAGCATAATAAAAGTATCCTCCTGCCTGCGAACGGATTCCGATGCGGTTGCCGCCCTTTTCCAGCCAGCCGATATTCTCCAGAATGCCGTCCGTAATGCTTATTACCGGGAAGTACCCTCTTAAATTATTGGATGCCATCAGATCAGTACCCTCATGCCTTCTTCTTCCGCCATAGCTTCTCATGACATACCAGGTATCTGCATATGATATATCGGCATCCCCTTCCACAAAGGGAACAGGAAAGCATGTAAGCCCTGTCAGCACCTGCCCGTAATAGTCATAAAGCTCTCTGAAGCATTTCATCTCGGCTATTTCGGCGACTCCCTTGACAAATGTAATTCCGTCCGGAATTCTTCCTTTTATCAGATCGTAATCATTTGCCATCATTGAAAAAGTCAGATATCCGATTGTGTCTATATATACGCAGCTTTTTAACTCAGGATTCTTATTAATCAGCCGGTTTAGCTTTTTCTCTATAGTATCAAGGGCATCTCTGTCAAGATACATCATACGGAAGGCATCATAATCTATACCGTCCTGCCTGATATCCATAATAAGAAGCCTTGTCCTCAGCATTTTCAGGCAATACCCCGTAACCGACAAAGCTGTCGCAAATAAAAGTACGTATAAGAAAATACCTGTTTTGAAAACCGGCCTTACCATCTTACCACCTATATCGAATTGACATAGGTATTATATGATAATCCTGACGACCTTATAACCTGTGACAGGAAATCATGGACAAAATCAAGCGCATGGAGGCTGGTTGGCAATGGCATCCATGCACTTGCTCATATATCTATACAAAGCCGGCATCTTAAGCTCATTATTACATAGTTGTCCTCTTAATGTCCATTCAGCGTGCTTGATTTATCCTTTGTAATCCCCGAATATGAACTCATGGAGCAGTTTATTATTCTTGTTCAGATCAGGTATAAGCACATCCAGTCCTCTTACCTTGACATTTTCCCTGAATGCTCCGTTAGCAGGGATTCTTAACTGCTCGATATTATCGGCTCCTGTTTCTATGAATGCATCAAGCAAATATTCAAAATTCTTATCGGTTATGTCCGTTTCAAGGAGCGGAAGCATGGAGAACATAATGGATAACAGCTCAAGCTTGCTCTTTGATTTATATTTTTCAAATATGGCGTCCAGCACAATCCTGTGCCTGTCGGTTCTTCCGAAGTCGTTGTTGTTGCCTGTTATAGCGGCTCTCTTTCTTATCCTGGTATATCCAAGCACCTGGTTGCCGTTCATATGCTGCTTTCCTTCAACTACATTCCTGTACTGCTTCTTGGATATATAATTGGTATTATTCAGATATTTTGCCTCGGAAGCAGTAAGTGTTATATCCAGCCCGCCCATCTTGTCTATTATCTTCTCAAAGTTTTCGAAACCAACCAGAACGCAGCCATTAATTTTTATGTTGAAATTCAGGGCTATGGTTTTATATAGAAGGTCAAGGCCGCCTATTTCATATACAGCGTTGATCCTGTTTTCCTGGTGATCCGGTATTCTAACAAGCATATCCCTCATTAATGAGGTAAGCTTTACTGATTTTTCCTTCGTATTCAAGGTGGCTATGATTATTAGATCGGTTCTTCCCGGAGCGCCTCCTGATTTTATATTCTCTTCACCCAGAAGGAGGATATTATATACATAATCCTCTTGTCTTCCCTCCGGGATACCCTCCTCAGTATGTTCAGGCCATTCTATTGTCTCGGGATCGATCTCAACAGCATCTGATTCCAAATCCTCTTCACTGGGTTCAAATACATCATTATCATTTATCACAGGAGTCTTGTCAATATCCTTCGTATATGTATCCCAGATCTTTCCGCCTATACTTAATCCCATACCACGGAGCAGCTTATGTCCGGGACTTGTAAGTCCCAGGAAGCATACAATCACAGCCAGACTTCCTAATGCTATCAGCAATCCGATAATAACCTTCCGGGATTTATGCTTCTTCTTGTCCTCCGTTCCGCTTTCATCCTTTGCCGTTCCAAGCTCTTCGCTGATTTGCTTTGCAAGCATTTCATTGATGTCTGCCAGAACCTCGTCAACCTCGCCTTCCGTATCGGTCGCTTCTTCTCCGGCCTCAGGCTCTGACAATTCTGCGTCGTCAACAGTCGATTCACCGGAAGCCTGTTCACCTTCATCGGCCGGCTCATCTGTCATATCTTCACCGATTTGCCCGTCTGATATATCCTCATCGGCTTGTTCGTCTGTCATATCCTCTCCGGCTGGCTCGTATGTCATATCTTTATCGGCTTGACTGTCTGCCATATCCTCACCGGCTTGTTCATCCGTCATATCCTCATCGGCTGGCTCGTCTGTCATATCCTCACCGACCGGCTCGTCTGTCATATCTTCATCGGTTGGCCTGTCTGCCATATTCTCTCCGGTTTGTTCATCCGTTATATCCTCACCGATTTGCCCGTCTGTCATATCCTCACCGCCTTGCCAGTCTGTATATGCATCATCGGCTTGCTCATAGGATATCGTATAATCATCGGCCATCAGGTCCGGCATATCTTTACCTTCTCCTGCGGCTGATTGCTCCAGGGTCTGCATATCCAGGCAGATTTCATCGTAAGCATCGCCCGCAGCTTCCTCCTCCGGGGCTTCATTGCCTGTACTATTATTGTTATTCAATTCACCCGAGGAATCTTCCCCCATACTTTCTGTAATATCGATTTTCAGCGGACTGCCGATATCCAGATCGGCATCGCTTAGCACCTTCTCGATGTTTTTGTTGAAATTTTCACTAAACTCCGGATCGAGTTCAAAATTATCATCTCGGTTCATAACCTGTCTCCCTGAGCATTTTATTAATTATAATTAGCATTATTATATGACGAAAGTTTGTCATATTAGTGTCTTTTATCTTATTTTTTCCTTAACAATCTGTTCAAGGAATTTATAAACTCGAATTGTTGACGATATGCTGAGCCTTTCATCAACCGTATGGACCCTTTCCATATCAGGCCCGATGGACACTATATCAATGCCGGGCAGCTTTTCGCTTAATATTCCGCATTCCAACCCGGCATGAATTGCCTCCACCTTCATATCCTTCTGATACATGCTTTTATATATCCTCTGCAGATGTTCCCTGAGCCTGGAATCCTTCATATATTCCCAGGCCGGATAATCAGAATTAACCTTATATTCGCCGCCTAAAAAGCTTATAAGATATTCCAGCTTGCTGCCCATGAAATATTTATAGCTGCCATATGAGCTTCTGACCGAATCAGTAAATTCAGCCTTCTCCTCACCTACATTGAATATACCAACATTGAGGGAACTCTCCACAAGTCCTTCAATATCGGAGCTCATAACCTGTACGCCGTCCGGCATATTCAGCAGCATGAACAGCACCTTTTCAAAGGATACATGATGCAACGGCCTGCACTCAGCCTCTCCCTTATCAATAACCTCAAAATTCAATTCCGGTTCGCTTGTGGCAAGCTCCTTTTGGTATACCTTCATAAGCTGTGCTATCTTATCCTTTATAGCTTCATACCTTTGGCAAAGTGCTCCTTCAATATCACTGTTTTCTTCCTCAGTGTCCTTATCTGCGCCGATTAATATATCAGCCTCGGCTTCCCTTGGTATTACGTTATCCTTAAAGCCTCCCTGCATGGTTATTACTCCAAATTCATAGCTCTCCCTCAGATCAAACAGGAGCCTGCCAAGCAGTCTGGATGCATTGGTCCTGTTCTTGTCAATATCCATGCCTGAATGTCCGCCCTTAAGACCTCCTATCTTAATCCTGACTATTTTGCCGTATCCGTCAACCCTGTTGACAGGAAGCGAACAGGTAGTCCTAAGTCCTCCCGCGCAGCTTACCAGCAGGTATCCTTCCTCCTCGGAGTCCAGGTTAATCATGTATTTACCCTTAAGCTTAGTGCAATCCAAAGCATGCGCACCATGCATACCAACCTCCTCATCGGCGGTAATGATTGCTTCGATCCTTGGGTGCGGCAGCTCTTCATCGGACAGCATGGCCATGATATATGCAATTGCTATGCCGTTATCGGCTCCCAGAGTTGTTCCGTCTGCGTGTATATAATCCCCGTCAACCATAATCTTGATTCCGTCATTTAAGAAATCATGGGTTGATTCCTTGACCTTCTCACATACCATATCCATATGACCCTGAAGAATAATCGCAGGCTCATCCTCATAGCCTTCGGTTGCTTCCTTTATGATAATGACATTCATGGCCTCATCCTGTGTATACTCCAGGTTCTGTGACTTTGCAAATGCAGCCAGATAATCACTTATCTTTCTCTCATTGCCGGAGCCTCTCGGAATGGCGCTTATTTCGCTGAAGTATCTGAATATTCCCTTATAATCAATCTGTTCCAAGCTTTTAATCATTTCAAATCATACCTTTCCAGTTGTGATTATTTATATGAAAATGCAGCTTTCTTGAGGCTTTAGGTCGATACCGGTATACTCCTCTAACCTGCCGGTTCCGGAAGCTGCCGAAACAGTACTTCTTAAGTTCATCAGTTCTTGAAACTGCAGAACATTGCCGGTATACTTCTCAGGTTCGTCAGTTCTTAAAGCTGCCGAAAAAATGCCGGTATACTTCTTAAGTTCGTCAGTTCTTGAAGCTGTGGATTGGAGCCGGAATTCTCCCGCCCCTGTTTATGAAGCTGTCACATGCGAATCTGTTGACAGGCATTATCGGTGCATGCCCTAATAACCCGCCAAATTCAACCTTGTCGCCGACGGTCTTGCCTATAACGGGTATTATCCTGACGGCGGTAGTTTTCTGGTTAATCATTCCGATTGCCATTTCATCGGCTATTATGCCCGATATTGTGGATGCCTTGGTATCACCAGGTATTGCTATCATATCCAGACCCACCGAGCATACACATGTCATTGCCTCCAGCTTCTCAAGAGTAAGGGCTCCCGCATTTACGGCATTAATCATTCCCTGGTCCTCACTCACCGGAATGAAAGCCCCGCTTAAGCCCCCTACGAAGGAGGAAGCCATTACACCGCCCTTTTTAACCTGATCATTAAGCACTGCAAGGGCTGCGGTTGTACCCGGCGCTCCGGCATATTCAAGCCCCATTTCCTCAAGAATCTCGGCAACGCTGTCCCCTACGGCAGGCGTCGGAGCCAGGGATAAATCCACAATCCCAAAGGGTATTCCAAGTATTTTAGATGCCTCCTGTGCAACGAGCTGTCCTACGCGGGTTATCTTGAAGGCAGTCTTCTTTATAGTTTCGCACAGGGTCTCAAAATCTGCCCCGCGAACATTTTCAAGAGCCTTCTTGACCACTCCGGGGCCGCTGACACCGATATTCAGCACGGCGTCTCCCTCGGTTATACCATGGAAGGCACCTGCCATAAACGGATTGTCGTCAGGAGCATTGCAAAACACCACTAGCTTTGCACATCCGATAGAATCCTTATCCTTTGTAAGCTCTGCGGTCTGCAGGATTATTTCACCGAGAAGCTTGACGGCGTTCATATCTATGCCCGTCTTTGTAGAGCCTACATTTATGCTGCTGCATACGCTTACCGTCCTGCTTAAGGCTTCCGGTATTGAACGTATTAGCAGCTCATCAGCCTGTGTCATTGCCTTTGATACAAGGGCGGAGTATCCGCCGATAAAGTTGACACCCACCTCCTTGGCAGCCCTGTCCATGGTCTCAGCTATGGACACAAAATCCTCCGGACATTTGCAGGCTGCTGCACCTATAAGTGCCACGGGTGTTACGCTTATCCGTTTATTGACTATGGGAATTCCGTATTCCTTTTGGATCTTGTTGCCTGCAGCCACCAAATTCCCGGCTGTGCGAGTAATCTTATCGTACACCTTTATATTGACCTCGGAAAGGTCTTCACAGGCGCAATCCAAAAGGCTAATGCCAAGCGTAATAGTCCTGACATCCAGGTTTTCCTGGGTTATCATCTTATTGGTTTCGATGACTTCATGTATATTTATCATACATTTATGCCCCCATTTATATTCTGTGCATTTTATCGAAAATATCCTCATGCTGGGCACGGATTATTACACCAATTTCCTCGCCTATATGTGCAAGGTCATCTGCTATCGTGTCAAAATCCTTAGTGGAATTAAAAGCGTCCACAATCATCATCATATTAAAAAAGCCCTGCACGATTGTCTGCGATATATCCAAAATATTAATATTATTTTCAGCCAGGTATGTACAGACCCTCGCTATTATTCCCACCTTATCCTTGCCCACAACAGTTATGACAGTTCTCTTCATATAATCAGGCACAAATGCGTGCTTAATCACGCTTTATTGTGCCGTCCTCCTTTCTATCAGATGTCGGCTAATCATAAAACAACCGGCTGTGTAGGCATATCCCTGTGCGCTACGTTAAGCTGCATCCCGCTATAATCACAGCCCTTGACTGAAAGCCCGCATAAAACTGTTTCATATGCCAGCTCCTCGTAGTTGTTTTCCTTGCTTAAATGTGCCAGCAGTACATGCTTTAACCGTAAGCTAACCAGCCTGCTGATAAGCTCGGCTGAGGCTTCATTGGAAAGATGTCCCCTGCTTCCAAGTATCCTCTGCTTTAAAAAATACGGGTATCTTCCCACCATAAGCATATTTACATCATGGTTTGCTTCTATCATCAGTAAATCCGAGGCATCAAGCTTTGATACTATATAGTCGTCATACATCCCAAGATCCGTAGCAATCCCCAGCTTATAACCATTCGCCTGCATCGTATAGCATACCGGCTCTGCAGCGTCATGGGAGGTGGAGAAGGGTTCAATGGTGATGTCGTTTAAACGGAAGGGTTCATTGGGCCTTACCGGCAGGAACAGCTCATCGGGTATGTCCTGTGCCGAACTTAAGGATTTGATCTCTCTGATGGTGCCGGAGGTTGCATATATGGGTATATTGTATCTCCTGGCGAGAACTGAAAGCCCTGTGACATGATCGGAATGTTCATGGGTTATTAATATGCCCTGTATCGTATCGGGCTTTACGTCAATCTCATTCAAACCGTTCTCTATCCTTTTTGCACTTATTCCGGCATCCACAAGCAGATTGGTCCTGCCGCTGCCGACATAGGTGCAGTTGCCGCTGCTGCCGCTTGCTATACTGTATAATATCATGCTTATCTTCCCTATCCTTTATTTTATGCATATAAACTAAATTGTCTTTTAGAGTATCCCTCATTTGACCCGGTTTGTCAAGAAAAACGGGGCTTCATATCTCTGCCGGCTTTATACACTATAATAATCCAGCCCTATAATATGCCAAGCAGGCGCTCCACCTGCCTTTCAAGCGCCGGGATATCATCGTCGTTGTTGATTACCTTTGTATACCTTTTCAGGAAATCCTCGTCCTTGCTCTGGGAAGCAAAAATCATGTCAATCCTCTCATCCGAATAACCCCTGTCAGCCTTAAGGCGCTTTCTCCTGTCCGCCTCCGGGGATCGCACATACCAAACCTCGTCACATGTTGTATCATAGCCTGATTCAATCATAAGGGCTGTCTCAATAATAAAGTACGGATACATACCCGAGGTTTTCGCTTTATCTATCTCTTCCCTGACTTCGGTAAGAACGTTGGGATGCGTAAGCTCATTAAGCTTATACAGCTTCTCCTTGTCGTTAAATACAATTTGAGACAGCTTGCCCCTGTCTATTGTGCCGTCCTCGGCTAATATACGGTTTCCAAAGAAGTCGATTATGCCGGGATAGCTTATTCCCCCCGGCTTCATCTGCTCCTTTGCTATGGAATCCGTATTTACAATATATGCGCCGTACTTATCCTTTAATATTCCGGCCACCAGGGACTTGCCGCTGCCAATCCCGCCTGTTATTCCTATTATCTTCATGCTATCACCTGCTGATTAAGCTTTATTTATTTGGCCTCGAACCAGTTGCTTCCTTCCTTAACCTCTGCTTCCAAAGGCACCTTAAGCTCTGCCGCATTATGCATTTCCTCAAGCATTACGGATACAACCTCTGCAGCCTCATCCTTATAAGCCTCCACTAGCAGCTCGTCATGCACCTGCAGTATCAGCCTTGACCGCATATTCTTATTTTTAAGCCTTCGGTTAACACGAACCATTGCAATTTTTATGATATCAGCAGCCGTTCCCTGAATGGGTGAGTTCATTGCCACCCTTTCCCCGAAGGAGCGTTGCATGAAGTTGCTTGAGGTTAATTCGGGTATCGGCCTGCGGCGTCCGAAAAGCGTTGTGGAGTAACCCAGATTCCTGGCATCGGCAACCAGCATGTCCAGATACCTTTTGACCTGCGGATAGGTTTGGAAGTATTTTTCTATATAACGCTCCGCCTCTTTACGGGTTATATTGAGGCCCTGACCAAGTCCGAAGGAACTGATTCCGTATACTATACCAAAGTTAACCGCCTTGGCGCTGCTTCTTTGGGCATCTGTTACCTCCTCGAAGGGTGTGTGGAACACCTCGGAGGCTGTAATCCTGTGGATATCCCTGGCTTCCCTGTAGGCATTTATAAGCTTTTCATCCCCCGACATATGGGCAAGTACGCGCAGCTCGATCTGCGAGTAGTCTGCATCCAGGAATACATATCCCTCTTCGGGTATGAACACCTTCCTTATCTGTCTTCCCAGCTCCATGCGGATTGGAATGTTCTGCAGGTTCGGATCAGTACTGCTTATCCTTCCCGTTGCAGTGATTGTTTGATGGAATTTGCCGTGAATCCTGCCGTCCTCCCTGATATATGCAGCAAGGCCGTCGGCATAGGTGGACTTAAGCTTTGTAAGCTGGCGGTATTCAAGTATCATTCCCACTATCGGATGCTCGCTCTGAAGCTTCTCAAGTATATCCGCAGATGTGGAGTATCCGGTCTTTGTCTTCTTGCCGAAGGGAAGGCGGAGCTTGTCAAATAAAATTACTCCAAGCTGTTTCGGCGAATTAATATTGAACTCCTCGCCTGCCATTTCATATATCTGCTTTTCCAGGGACAGTATCCCTGTCTGAAGCTTGTCCCCGTACTCCTTAAGGGCCTGCTTGTTAACACGTATTCCCCGTACCTCCATATCATACAGGGTATATACAAGCGGCATCTCCACGGTTTCAAACAATTCAAGCATTCCATAGTCCTGCAAAAGCTCCTTTAACCTGTCTGCAGAACGGTAAGCTATATAAGCGCTGTAACAGGCATAGGATGTCAGGCTTTCCGGCTTTTGCTCCATTGCCTGTGTCAGGGACAGCTTGCCAAGCAAATCCTCTCTTGACTGTACCGTAAGGTCCAGATAGTCCCTTGCTATATCGTCATAGTAATAGGTATCCTTTAGGGGATTTAACAAATATGCCGCAATTGCCGCATCAAACATTTTGTCGTCTTCATTTACATCAAGAAGCTTTAATTGCTCCTTAAGCCCGATAACAGAAACCAGATGCCCTGCCCTTGCCAGCCCTGCAGCCCTGGTACACAGGTATTCTGCAGTGATTGCCGCCGTACAGCGAATTAGAAATATGGCTTCCTCGCTATTGCACACGGAAAGCCCGATAAGCTTACCGTCCTCATGAATTAGCTGAAGGCCGACAGAATGGGCCGGCTCCTTATCTATATTACCAAATACCCTGTCTGCTTCATCAATATCGTCCACTACCCGGAAATGCCCTTCTATTCCCGTGCTGTGGCTCACCTCTTCCGTACGGAATTTGGTAAGCAGGCTCTTAAACTCCAGCTTCTTAAACCACAGATATACTTCCTCGTTATATATATTGTTTAGCTCGGCTTCCTCAAAATTAAGCTCTATATCACAGTCAGTGCATATTGTGGCAAGAGTTTTGGACAGATACGCCAGCTCCCTGTTTTCGGTAAGCGTGGCAGTTACCTTACCGGGAGGCATCTCCGACAAATGCTCATAAATATTTTCAATGGAATCATAAGCTTCAATAAGCTTGCCTGCAGTTTTTTCACCTATTCCCGGTACACCCGGAATGTTATCGGAGGCATCACCCATAAGTCCCTTCAGGTCAATAAACTGCCGGGGTGTTACATTATAACGCTCCTTGACATCGTTTTCCAGGTAGTCTTCTATCTCCGTGCCGGTTCTTTTTGTTTTAGGTATTCGTATCTTGATTCTATCAGTGGCAAGCTGAAGAAGATCCCTGTCTCCCGATATCAGCGAGACTAAGTTGCCTGACCTCTCCGCTTTCTTTGCGAGGGTGCCAAGCACGTCATCTGCTTCAAAGCCCGGCTTTTCTATGACCATGATGTTCATGGCCTTAAGCACTTCCTTCATTACCGGCACCTGTTCCCTGAGCTCATCCGGCATTCCTTTCCTGGTACCCTTATACTCGGCAAACATCTCATGACGGAAGGTGGGATGATGCGTGTCAAATGCCACAGCAAGATAATCCGGCTTCTCCTCGTCAAGTATTTTAAAGAGTATATTAAGAAAACCCAGTATTGCATTGGTATGCTCCCCTGCCGAGGTTGTAAGATCGGGCAACCCGTAAAATGCCCTGTTCAATATACTGTGACCGTCAATCAGTACGATTTTCTTATCCATAAATGTTATGTCAGGTTAATTCCTGGCATTAGCCTCCCTTCTCCGCTGCCATGACTGAATGTTTTGCTTTGTTATACATCTTTCTATTATTGATCTACTGCGCTTCCCTGCTTTCCTCCTGCATGTGGCTGTTAAGATAAAGCTCAAGCCCATCCGTAAGCTCTTCAAACCTGGCCTTATTATATGTCACTCTTAGCCGGAAGGTACTTTCCTTTACAGGATTATCCTCAATCCTTGCTGTATAATCCTTAAGGCCGAAAAAAGCAGCTAAAAGAATAAATAAAAAAATCAGGATGCCCTTTTTACGGTAGTAGACGTATTTTACATGTACAATCCTTTCCTGGGACCTGTGGAGCTTATCCTCCAGCTCCTGATTATAATCGGCAGATAAATTCCTGTCCTCGTCAAGCTGCTTCATAGCTGTAAGAAGGGCATAATATACCCCCAGCTCTTCCCTGCATGACGGGCAGGAATTGACATGCTCAAGAAAATCCTCAAGCTCGCTTATATTAAGTTCGTCATTTACATACGAAGTGATAAGGCTCTGCGCCTCGATACATGTCATAATTCATACTACCTGCCTGGTTTTATTTTCTGCTTGATTCGTATTTTCATGCTTGAATAATGGCTATATTTATGATAGAATAATCCTCGTCACTGATGCGGATGTGGCGGAATGGCAGACGCAGCAGACTCAAAATCTGCCGGGGGCGACCTCGTGGGGGTTCAAGTCCCTTCATCCGCATTCTCCGGATTGTCCTCAACGCCTTATTTTTCGGTGCTTTGGGGACTTTTCTTTTTCGTCTGAATATGATTACACTGCTCCTCTTGTGATTACACTTTTAAATACACTATTAATTTCTTTTGATTACACTATTTTTGTAAAGAGCAATGTCAATATCTTTCTTCTATGCAATGGCAGGAGCTTCTTGTTGTGATCCAAGCCCTGCTGCCTAACTTCTTCCACCGTAGTCAATTATATCCTAAATCAGGTACAATCGCAATCATGTAATCAGCATTGTTCAGGGGCAAAAAAACCAGGGTGGCTTACCCTGGCTGTTTAAGAATACTTAATTGTTAATACCCCTGAATTTCTTTAATATAAATATCGCATTTTTAATGTCTGTATCATCCGGATTGACTGTTTCAGTCCGATTTGACAATCCGCAAATGCGCCGGGTTTCCTCACCTAAGCAAACTCTCCTGTTATTTGGACATTTGCATAGCCTTTCCGGAATTTGATCTTTGAACCATTGGAATAAGTTGCGGTCCTCTTCATATAAGCAACTTGCAAACTCATTTATATTCTTAAAATGATTAAAGTAGACACATAGCATAAAATATTCGTTATCGGCATAAAAGCCGCATATATTCTTCCCTTTATAAGAGTATTCAACCTTCCACTTAAAATCGGATACTATACCCCTTAAGGGCCTTATCCTGGCTTTAATCCTCATTCCTGCCAGGCTGCCTTCCAGTTCATTTATTATTTCAGCACTTCTGTCCGGAAGAGTTCTTTTTATATCCTCTGTTGAAGGAACCGGAGAGTAAGCATTTTTATAATCCAGACGAAGATAATTCATCCATTTATATTTGCTTTCAGGCGCCTTACACAGATAATTCAGGCCTGACATTGCACAGCTGTATGGTTCTTGAATAGTTATGTAAATTAGGTCATTTGTCTCATAAACCTGAACGCCAAGGGCATTTAATGCTTCATATCTTTTAGCGTTATTTTTTGAATCATGAATGCGGTTTATTTTATCAAGCGCACGGCCATATGATTCTTTGGATATTATCAATGCGCCTGACTGCTCATCTGTTCCAATGCATTCAGTCCCTAAGTTATAGAAATAAAGAGCATAAAACTGTATCGCCTGTTGAAAAGTATTCCTGAGAGTACATTCTCTGGAATCATTTTTATGCTTCTTTTCTGCTGTACTTTGCTTCCATTTTTCTTTAGCCTTTTCAATATATTCTTCATATTGCCCGGAAAAAACCATATACTCTTCCGGATGGTCATACATTTTTCGATAAATCGAAACCATAAAATCATAGAACTGCATCTGCCCTTTTTCCTGCAGCTTATCAGAGGCTTCAAAGGGTGCAATCATATCAAGGCAGTGCCTAATTGATCTTTGTGCATATGTTTCCATAGAGTTCTCCTCATCTGTATGTAATTATTCTTTCTCTTACCGCAATTCATAAAATCATTACCACAAAACGTATCAAGACACATTATCTGGTAAAATATTTCTCTTTGCATTCATACTGTTGAGAATTGAACGGTTTAATTCTACTCTTATCTAAATGCGGTTGATTACATTATAACAGATATCAGCCATTTATACTTTAAAAATATATCTGACATCCGAAAATCCATAAATTTCATCAATTACCGTGTGTGCATTAGTTATTGTTTTCCACACCTTCTCCGCCGCCTGCACACACAAAGCAGGTGCGGAAGATACAATCATAACCGAAACCAGCATTATAATAACCAGCTTTTTAAAACTCTTTTTAAACCTCATTGTCATATTCATATACATCCCCCTCTTTAATAATTTTATATAACAGTGCTTAATGCTCGCCAGTTCAGTGTTATATAACATACTTCCAATAAAATATTACCATTGCTGCTAACGCCGTTCCTGCAAATGCTTTTATAATCCATTTATTTATGTTCAAATGATATATCTGCTTGATTTCATCCCTGTATGTCATAGCAATAGTTATTGCAGCCAGAATAATTCCTGTGAAATAGAAGCTGCAGTCAATAAGGCCATGCAGCAATAAACTTCCGATTACTGCACACTCTATTGGTTTTTTACCCTTTTTATTAAACCAAAGCAGTATTATCAAAAAAACGCATATTAATGCAGGAATGCCTGCATTCACAGCTATTTGAATATAGCTGTTGTGAATCAACTGTGCCCGGTAATCCATGCTTTGCCATGCTGCCTTTTTGATTGCCCATCTGCCGGGGCCGAGACCAAACAGGGGGTTGCTCATTATCGCTTTAATTCCGTCCCTGGAATGCATTATCCTTTCTGCGAAGGTTGCTGCCGCCTCCTTTCCCCTGTATAAAAAAACACCTGCACCCTCCAGCAAACCTAATACAAGTCCCGGAATTATAAGCCACTTCTTCAAGGATATTGTGCAAAATACTTTTTTCCATATAAATCCGGCAATGCAGCCTGCAATTGCAATTGCTGCTCCTAAAGGTTTTACATTAGCAATATACAGTGAGATATATATTGCGGCAGCAAAACATGCCGCAACAACAAACTCCAGCCCTTCCTGAATAATTACCTCTATACGGTTCCCCCTTTTCTGAAGTAAGGAATATATTATTACTCCCGCAATATAAGCCAAAATGCCTCCGACAGAGATGGTAAGCTGAAGCGCAATCAGTAACCCGGGCTTAGCCCAGTGATACTTTTTCAAATCATTTATCAGCAATAGTCCCATGGACAGATATATTGCGGTCGCATTGGCATATTGCATTAAGCCCTGCAGCCGTGCTCTGGATATCATATCAGGTATTATGTCAAAGCCGATATAAGCCATAATACCGGCATATGCCGAAATTATTGCTCCGATAATAATTCCGTCCCATAAGCTATTATCTCCCCTGATATAATGTTCTGATAATAAAAAGTATAAAAAAATACATGCAAGTATTTGAAAAACCTGTTTATATTCACTCATTGAAAAATTATGTGTCAAGCCGGAAAGAATATATGATAACAGCAGTATCGCAAAGCAAGTGAAAACCGGAATGTTTATATACGCCTTACGCTTTCCGGATAATAATAAACACGCGTAAAGCATTCCTGCCAACAGGTATGTATTGGGAAAGAAGCCTCCCTGAATTAATACAACCAGAATTATTGATATCTTAATAATCATGTTCATAATTTATATTACCCGTGAAGACCAAAAACAGTTTTTATGACATGTTACAGCAATACATATAAATGCATTATTTAACATGATTTTGCATTCAATATATTAATCATAATAATTTTAATGCTAAAAAGCAAGTGATATTTGTCATATCTTAATGTATTTTTACATATAAAATCATAATTTAACTTTTTGTTGAATATTAATTCGTAATGAGATTGCCTTAATAAGCAAGGGTGGTGTCATCTGACCGCCGGAAAGGGGAAGGCTATTGTTGCGATTACCATTAAACAAAAAGAAAACTTATACAATCTAAATATCTGTATAAGTTTATCTTCCCTCTATTATTTTGACATAAATGATAATCTTTAAAACATATCCTCCAGCTTCTGCTTATATAGCTCATATTCCCAGCGGGTTTCCTCTGACAGCTTGCTGTATCCGTTCCCGGTATCCTTAAGTGAGTATTCATCCCTAAGCCTTGCCTGCATCCTGCCAAACTCTCCTGAACGGACAGCCGCAGCCAGACGCTCGAGGCAGGTGCCGGCCAGATAATCGATATCACCAAAGCATACCTCCTCATACTGATCTTTCATAAATTCAAGCAATTCGTCATCAGTCATTTCATCCATGGTTTCATTCTTAAAGCTATAGAATAGCTCCTGAAGCTGTTCCAGGGTTTCCGTATAATTATCCTGATTAATATACTGTGAATCGCAGAAATGAAAGATAAGCTTTGGAAGTATACCTTCACCGAATTCCACTCGCTGACTGTCCGATAGAGAAGTCTTGCGGCTTAGCATAAGCTTTTTAGCTTCCTCCTCGGACAGCTTAAGTCCGTATTTTTCACTCCTGCTATTGCATTCAAGTATTCTTGCAAGCTCCTGCTTCTGCTGCATAAGCAGCATTAATTCAAAGGAATTGTTATCCATATTCGGCGCCTCCTATATGATATTGCTTAAAGAATTATGATTGGCTGCATTTTTAAGCTCTGCTGCTATATTGGGGATTTCATTGGATAAATAGTTATATAGCTTCATATCCTCATGGTATATGTCTGCAATCAGCTCATCCAAAAGAATATTCAACTCTTTGAGAAGCTCCTCCCTGCTCATATTATTTATTATTACATATAATTTCTCATAATCAGGGTTTTCAAATCGGGGTTTCAGCGGATCTGCTCCGATAAGCATGCTAATTAAAACTCTCCTTAATACAACTTCGCATACATTAATCAGCAATTCTTCATGATCGGAATGGTATTGCACCAATACCTCCCTTATAAATTCCCCGGGGAACTTATGCAGAAATTTCTGCTCCAGCCTTATGCACAATAAATAGCGGTATATCAAATCTGCTCCTTCAAGCTCATTCAATCTTTCAAGCACAGTATAATCCAGCAGAATTATATGGTCAGCCGGATTATGCCTTGGATCATACCATTTGAAGAATTCCGGCATACCCTTGACCAGTGTGTCATAATAGGCGTGATTCCCGTAATCCATAAAATCCATAATAATATCATTATATATTGAGTTGGCTTCTCTTACCTTATCAACTACAATCCGGTATCCTCTGTCGTAAGCCTCTTTGGCACCGCAGAGACTTTCCTGGCTGATAATGTCGCTGCCGGTATATTCGTCGTACTCTGCCGCCATCTCATTTTCACGTATGCAATACAGCACCGCACCCATTAACTGCTGTGCAGCCTCGTAGGTTATTGAGGTGCTTTCCTTGCCCGTATAGCTGTCCGTAAGCTCCTTTACCAGTTTAACCAGCTCTTCCATGCTATAATCCAATAAAAACCCTCCCTGTTTTCACTTGATTAGCATATTTTATACTAAAAATATTTTTTTACAAGACTTGTAAAATTGCTGATTTTGTGGTATTATATAACCAGAAAGCAAAGAAAAATATAATAGAATTTTAGAAGCACCCATTTAAAGGTGCTTTTTGCATGCAAATATATAGTCTTCCTTAACTCCCAAACAAAATGTAATATTAATGTTAACCTTAAAGACAACAAGGCGCATTGGTTTTGCGGGATTATCTCCCTGCAAATGCCAATGCGCCTGACTTTTGTGATAATCAGAAGTATTTCTTATTACCCCATAGGTTGCTTTTCTTTAAGTCTACATATTCGTTGTAGGCTCTTTCAAGTATCTGCTTCTCGTTATTGAACTTAAGCATGTGATACGCTTCATGGAATTTATAGTATCCTGAATCCATGAAAAATTCTTCTCTTTGTGGTTTGCTGTAATAGCTTTCAGACATCATTAAATACCAATGAACATCCTTTACTACTGTATTATGAGGGGTGCTGAAGGAATACTGGCTCTTTCCGATATATTTTATTACGGAAGCATTCGTCCCCGCTTCCTCCTTAACCTCCCGGATAGCCGTTTCCTTATATTCTTCTCCGTCTTCAACTGTTCCCTTTGGTAGCACCCACCCTTCATATTTATTCTTGTAATTTTTATACAGTAATAGAATCTTCCCTCTGAATATAACTACACCACCACAGCTCGTTGCTTCAACCATCGCAATGCCTCCTGTTATTTGGTGAGTTGTCCTTAACTAAATAGAGTATACATCAATACAAATCAGTTTTCAACAACTTTTAGTTGTGCTGCATATACACAGTACAACATATGCCCATTCACCAAAATAACAGTCTCTCCTCAATCAGCCTCATTATTAAAATATGCATCAAGGATTTTCCTTGCGATAGGTACGGCGTATTCACTTCCCGAACCGCTGTTTTCTACTATAACGCTTATTGCAATTTCAGGCTCTCCCACCGGAGCAAATCCTATAAACCATGCATGAGCCGGCTTGCCCTCCTGTTCGGCTGAGCCCGTCTTGCCTGCAACCGGAACCTCAAGACTGTTTAATTCATTGGCAGTACCGTCAGTTACGACCCCTCTCATAAGCCGCTTCAGGAAATCCGCTTCGGTGACAGTCATGGGTGTGGCATATTTCTGCGGTACATAACCCTTTATCATTTTTCCGCTATAGCTTTCTATACGATCTACCACATAGGGCTTCATCATAACACCGTTATTTGCCACCGCACTTGCAATCATTAGATTGTGAAGAGGTGATATGAGGGTATTCCCCTGCCCGATTGCAGTCTGCATCTTCTCCTTTATTCCCGAGCTGCCCTCCTTAAGCTCAAACCGGCTTTGGCTGCTTGCCATTGCAACAGGCAAAGTCTTATTAAAGAGGAAATCCTCACACATCAAACGGAAGGCATTGATGTCCAAATCCTTGCCTATCAGGGAAAATGAGGTATTGCAGGACCTGGCAAAGGCTTCCGCAAGGTCCACTTCACCATGTGCCTTGCCATTGTAGCAATGGATTGTCATTCCATCATAGCTTATGCTCCCAGTGCAATCATTCAGGTATCCTGAATAATCGGGATTTTCTCTTATATATTCAAGAGCTGTATGCAGCTTGAAGGTGGAACCCGGAGGATATAAGCCCTGGGTCGCTCTGTTATAAAGAGGGGATCCCTCTTCATCATCCTTAACAAGACTGTCCCATTGCACATTTATAGTATTGGGGTCATAGGATGGCTTTGATACCATAACCAGGAGCTTCCCTGTGGACGGCTCCATTACAACAACCGCTCCCCGCCTGTCTCCCAGTGCGTCATAAGCGACCTGCTGCAGCTTAAGGTTAAGGGTGGTAATCACATTATTGCCGGGACTCTTTTCCCCAACCATATCATTAAGCATATTGCCGAATGAATTCCTGTTTACACTCAGAAGCCTGATATTTTCAGCCTCCTCGATACCAGTCAGCCCCTTGTCATACCTGCCGACTATATGTGCAAGCATATCTTTATAGGGATAATATCTTGACTCGCTTCCATCCTCATTGATGATAGTTTCTGCAAGGACTTCACCGTCGGAAGATATTATCTTGCCTCTTAATACCCTTTCCGCCAATACCTTTTCCCTGTTGTTATAGGCATTATTAATGGTATCCTCGCTCCTTACAAGCAGGAAATATGAAAAATAAGCTATTATAAGTACAAACAGCCCCGAAAAGATATATATTACATTGTACAACGATTTTTTCGGATTATCATGAGCCTTATTTATCCGCAGCATCCTCTCACCTTCCTGAAGCGCAGCCTTCTTGCTGTTGTGGGTTTATATGCAGCTTATCATTATCCTGCATGGTTCCTTTTAAGATAAATCCCNNAATATCGTGGACATAACAGAGCTGCCTCCAAAGCTTATCAGCGGCAGCGTAACACCGGTTGAAGGTATGAACTTAATAACGCCTCCTATTGACAGTATCACCTGAAATCCGAATATTACAGAAAAGCCTAAGGCCGACATACGATGGAAGCTGTCCTGTGTCCTTAATGCAATATTGATCATCATGATAAAGCAGTTCATATAGAGCATCACAAGGCAAATTGCAAATAAGCCTCCGAATTCCTCGGCTATGGCTGAAAAAATGAAATCGCTTTCCACTACCGGTATGCTGGTGGGAAGCCCCCGGTTAATTCCCAGGCCGAACCACCCGCCCGTACCGATTGCAAACAATGATTGTGATACCTGGTACCCCTCCTTGTCAATATATCTGAAGGGATCCCTCCATGCCATTACCCTTACCTTGACATGGTCGAACAGGCGATATGCGGCACAAGCCGCAATAATTCCGCCCGCAAGCCCCGTCAGCATATACAGCGGCTTATTGGTGGATACATACATTATAAATACATATGTGACAAAGAAAATTAATGCACCGCCAAGATCCTTCTGTATAACCAGCACAATAACATGGGCTCCGGCAATTGCCGTAACTGTTATTATTCTTTTAATATCAGCGTCATGTCTGAGTATTGACGCTATACTCATTACAAACAGCAGCTTGACAATCTCGGAGGGCTGGAAGCTGAAGCCGGCTATTGACAGCCAGTTGGTTGCCCCATAACTGGTTTTTCCGAAAAACAGCACTATGAACATGAGCGCTATGCCTGCTCCGGCATATAGCCAGCCATATCTTCTCATCCATGCTACCTTTTCGATTATAACCGGAACTGCAAGGCAGGCAATTGCTGCCGCACCGGTTATAAGAGCCTGTCTTACCGCTCTGTCAAAGGAAAGCCTTGCCTGAACTGTGAAGCCAATGGAAGCAAGCATCAGCATATTGCACAGCAAAGGCCTGGACAGCTTTTCATAAAATATCCGGCATAGTGTAAGCAAAAGCGCCATAAACAATGCCTCTCCCACATACAGGAATATTAGTTTATCCTGCAATACCTGTACGTAAAGGGCAAAAAAGCCTGTAAAATGCAGGGCAAACACAAGTGCCGTAAGCAATATAAAGGTTCTGTCCTGCCTTTTTTTATCCTTAAGGCTGAGCACCTTATAGCTGTGATACGTATACAGACCCAGTATCAAAATCAGCATGTATTTAGTTAATTCCACTATCAGCCTCATAAATTCACCTGTAATCTCTATTATATGGCCTTTAATACTCTATGCCATACGGGTTGTCACAATAATGCATAAATACGAATAAATGCAGCCTGCACTCACTACAGGACTCCTCTTTTGAAATGCCCTGTCGTGTATTCTCCTATTGTGTTAAGCTGCTCCTTGCCGTGAACAAACACGTCAATAAAAGCTTTAAGCGCCCTTTCGGTTTCTTCTGCTGTTTCAAAAGTAAAATCCATGCGAAGTCCCAAAGGTCTCAGACCTTTGACCTCCCTGCTGTACTTAAGCAGCGAAAGACATTGCCCATTATATATAATGTTAGCGCATCCGCGGCATTCCCTGCCTACATAAAATTTTCTTCCTGTTTTATCAAGCAGGTAATCAGGTCCGTTTATGTCAGCTTCTTGCAAACTTTTAGTACATACATCAAGACTCTCATACAGGCATTGCGCCGATACCATAACCGGCATGTAGCCGTAAATTACAAGATCACAGTCCGCAATCTTAAGGGCGGCCAGCTCCTTACAATTAAGCTCCAGGGGTGCAGTAAAACGGGTTATTCCCCTTTGCCGCCAGAAATCCCTGGCATCCCTGTTGAATATATACATGTTGTGATTAAGTATTATTTCCTTATCAATACCCGTACTATCCTTAATGTCCTTAAGAAGCGCCGCTCCTTCAAAGCTGCGTGCAATAAAGCCGCCGATATCCCCGCTCTTCCACAAGGATGGCAAGCCTGCCTTAAGCTCCTTATACAGCAAAGATCTTATTATTACGGGCAGCATAACACGGCATGACTTTCCGGCCATTCTTATGCTATGTGCAAGCTCCGGCAAAGCCCCTTCGCCAAAGGCAGCCAGATCAAGATAAACGCATGATACTTCCCTATACCGCAAAACCTGTTCAAGCTGCTCTGTCGTTGAAACACATGCAATTATGCCTTGATACTCCCGCTCCATATCTTCTTCACATATCGTACCGAGCTCAGGATTGTCACATAAGCTTTCCGGCAGTTCTGAATTCTCCGATTGTTTTACCGATTGTCTTACCGGTTGTCTTCTATATGCATCTAACATGGCGCCTTTAAGCTTTTCGACTGCTTCACGCCTCAGCTCATTCAGCTTTGAAACAGGGACGAATACGCTTCCCTGTATCTTAGTACTAAGTGTTTTAAAGACAAACATGGTATCTCCAAGCCTCTTTATTGGCGCTGTCAGCTCATCCACGGTCATCGGTTTTTTAAGGGCCTTTTGTACCCGGTCTCCCTCAACCGATATCTCAATGTAATTATACCTATGCTCCGACTCCGGCTTTAGCACAGGCTTTAATTCAGGTGTTAACTCAAGCTTAAGCCTCAGCTTCAACCTTTCACCCTCAATGGCGGTCAGTAATCCTGATATATATGTCCGCTTATCCTTACTTATATATTCTTCATTAAGACTGCTTAGCAGCTTGTTATTTCTTGTACGGTATACATTTAAGCCGGGCTTGACGATATTCCTTTTGTTTCCGGTATTAATGCGCAATATTGTATCCTTGCCCATATTTTCTGCAACTGTGAATTCATAAGCCCTTTCATTATTATCTGCTCTAATCTCCAGAACATCCTGGGCGTTCACATCCTGTGCAAGAATTATATCTGCAATACCGTTTTTTATCTTGCGAACATTGCCTATAAGAATACCGCTGTGATTTGGCCGGTACATGGAGAGCATTTCTTTGCCATGATATGTTTTGCCGTACCCTTGTGAAAATCCTCCCCTGTTATAAAGATCCAGCAAATCATTCATATCACTTTTGTATTCGGAGCTCTTAATATATTCCATATAACCTTCTTCACCAAGTTCATAATATAAATCCGTATATTTGCGGTAAATGGCCGATACTCCTGCAGAATACTCAGGGCTCTTCATCCTGCCCTCGATTTTAAAGGAGGATGCACCTGCTTTTATAAGCTCGGGAATGAGTTCTATGGTATTTATATCCTTAGTACTTAGCAGATAATTCCCATGGAGAACCTTATTAAGGAGGTCCTTCCAAGGAGTATCCTGCTTTGGAGGATTCTCCTTAATTATGTCCTTCTGTAAAAGGACATCCTTTTTGCCGTCCGACAATTCCCTGCTCCCCGAAAAGAACTTATAGGGCTGCCGGCAGGGCTGGGCGCATCTGCCCCTGTTCCCGCTTCTTCCCCCAATAAGGCTGCTCATAAGGCATTGTCCCGAATAGCAATAACAAAGAGCTCCATGCACAAAAACTTCAAGCTCCAAATCGGTGTATTCATGCATTTCCCTTATTTCATCCATTGAAAGCTCCCTGGCCAAAACCAGCCGTTTAACCCCTGAAGCCTTAAGCAGGTTGGCTCCCTGAGCCATTGTTATTGTGGTTTGGGTGCTTGCATGTATCGGAAGGTCCGGGAAATTTCTATGAATAAAGTTCATAACTCCCACATCCTGGACAATGACAGCATCAAGTCCTTCCAGGTAAGGCCTGTATAGAAAATTATAAAGTTTTTCTGTCCTCTCGCCTTCTTTTACAAGGGTATTAACTGTAAGATAGAGCTTCTTGTTCCTTATATGAGCTTCATCAATTGCCCTTAGAAGGTCATCCTCACCGAGATTGTCCGCATATGCCCTTGCCCCGAAGCTGCTGCCGCCTATATAGACAGCATCACAGCCTCCGTTCATAGCCGCTCTCATGCTTTCATACGACCCCGCGGGAGCCAGTATCTCTATATGCCTGTTCATTTGCTGTATTTCCGCCTTTCGTATACATCATCACCGGTTCGGGATATTATATCCCAACTTCATGTATACATGCTTTATACTGATATTTTGTGTAAAAATACATGTACTGTTCTGCATAATAGCATCTTGCACAATAAAAAACAGACTGTCCGTATATGATGCGGTCATGCTCTGGGTAAGCCTGCATCAATGTATGGACAGCCTCCGAATTTGCTTTTATCATCTAAGCTTTCTTGCTTCCATTAATTCTGTTTCAAGACGCACAATCTTTTTCTGTGCTTCGTTTATCTCAGCCTTTAAATTCTCGATATCCTTATGAGCCATTTCAAGCTTTGTCTGTGTTGTGACGAGCTCATGCTTCAAGTCAAATATCTCGTTGCTCTTGGCTTCATTGTCAGCTTCAATCTCCTTAACCTTTTCCTTAGTCTTATGGAAGTCATCCGCAATATTGATTTGTACCATTATATTCTTTAAGTCGGCATCCAGGAATTTGTATGCATCCTTGTTCTTGAATTCGTTATGCTTGCTGTTTATGTATGTTGCTATCTTCTGTAGATACTCCTCGCTTTCATATCCGCAGAGGGTATATCTTTTATTATTTATTATGACTTCGATATCATTATACTTATTCATATTGAATGCCCCCATAGCTTTGACAGGAAGATGCTGCTGCTATCAGCAATATTATAACTTATGTGCGATTTTAATACAAGCTGTCTGTAAAAATTTTATAGCTGCCATAGTCCAAAATGCTTATAAGCCATCTCGGTTGCTATCCTGCCTCTCGGTGTCCTGAGTATCAGGCCGTTCTGTACAAGATACGGCTCATAAACCTCCTCAATGGTCCCCACATCCTCTCCGATGGTTGTTGCAATGGTTTCTATGCCGACAGGACCGCCGCCGAACTTCTCTATCATAGTCGTAAGTATCTCCCTGTCGATATTGTCAAGGCCAAGCTTGTCCACCTCAAGAAGGTCAAGTGCACTGGCAGCCACCTCACTGGTTATCCTGCCGTCGTATTTTACCTGGGCGAAATCCCTCACTCTCTTGAGCAGCCTGTTGGCAAGGCGCGGCGTACCCCTGGATCTGCGTGCCAGTTCAAGGGCGCCCTCATCGTCTATTTCAACCTGAAGTACATGTGCGGATCTTATTATAATCGTCTTCAGCTCCTCCACAGTATAAAAATCAAGCCGGTTGACTACGCCGAAGCGATCCCTGAGGGGCGGAGTCAGCATGCCGGCACGGGTTGTGGCGCCAATAAGAGTGAATTTGGGCAGCTCAAGACGTATAGATTTTGCCGATGCTCCCTTGCCAATGACGATATCTATTGCATAATCCTCCATTGCCGGGTATAGAAGCTCTTCAACCTGACGGTTAAGGCGGTGAATCTCATCTACGAAGAGAACATCCCCTTCACTCAGGTTATTTAGGATTGCAGCCATTTCACCCGGCTTTTCTATAGCAGGCCCGGAGGTGATTTTTATATTCACGCCCATCTCATTAGCTATAATGCCCGCAAGAGTCGTTTTGCCCAATCCCGGAGGCCCAAAAAAGAGGACATGATCAAGGGCTTCATTCCGCTGCCTGGCAGCCTCTATGTATATTTTAAGGTTTTCCTTGACCTTGACCTGCCCGATATATTCATCCAAAAGCCGGGGCCTCAATGAGCTCTCCAGTCCCTTGTCCTCATCCATCAATTCAGTTGTTATAATCCGCTTAGCCATATTTACCCCATTATCACTTAGTATTATTTAGTTATTCATTGCCTGAAGGCAAAACCCCGCGACTTAAGTCACAGGTTGTTGACCGTCTGCGCTTATATCTTCTTCAGACAAAGCTTTAGTATATCTTCTACGGTCATTTCCTCAGTAATCTCTATCGTGCTCACAATCCTTGCAGCCTCCGTACCGGAATAACCAAGTACAATCAGCGCCTGAACCGCTTCTTCCCTTCTGCCGGTATATGAGCCGTCCGCGGCAGTAACGCCTGAATTATTTACAAGCCTTTGCTCAAATGCATCCTCAAGTTTAAACTTGTCCTTCAGCTCCAGAATAAGCTTTCCTGCAGTTTTGTTGCCTATGCCGGGAACCTTTGCTAAGGTCTTCGCATCCTCCGATAAAACGGCAAATCTGATGTTATCCGCACTGATAGCCGAGAGAATGGCCAGAGCACCCTTCGGCCCGATGCCGTTCACAGTAATAAGAAGCTTGAACATATTCAGGTCATCCCTGGTCAAAAAGCCAAACAGGTTGACGGCATCCTCCCTGACATTCATATATGTAAACATCTTAACTTCACTGCCCCTGGCCGGAAGCCTCATAATTGCGGAAGTGGGCAGAAACACCTCATACCCGATGCCTCCCACCTCAATTACTGCATATGAATCCTTTACTTCAGCTATTTCACCCTTCAGATATCCAATCATAAAGCCACCCTCGTTTTTTTGCCTGCCGTAATTATATTTTTAAATCCCTGTACTGTGCCTTTTCTATATGCCCCGTCATCAGTCCTCCGGCAGCTTTTCAAAATAACCCCTGGAAATGTTCAGTCTGCCTTCCTTAAGATAATTAAGCACCTCATATGCTGTAATACCTAATGCCTCCGAAATCTGCAGCGCATTGCTGTTCGGATATTCCTTAAGGTAAGCTTCGATTTCATCAAAATGATCGTTGTCTATGCTCTTACAATCCTTGCAGGTATATGCCTTAATTCTTGACATGAATACTTTATGGCAATGTCTGCAGACATTGGTATACATGGGAAGCTCCTTTCAAAGGTATATACTAAGCACGTACTTAAACTCCGCATTCCTCAGTCAAATAATCCTGTCTCTCAGTCAATTATATGATAAGGCAGAACAATGTTCAATACCTTTTGGGCGTTTGGTTTTGCTTTGGTTTTGCACATTAGACAAATCTGTGATAAAATGTCAATATATAAGGTAATTGCTAAAAGAAATTATTATGATACTTATGAACAAGCAGGCTGACTTCTGCAGTTACCTGAAAGCGGAAGGGAGGATATACATGATTATCAGAGAATCTCCTGTGGAGCTTAAGCCGGAATATACCTTTGAGCAGGATCCGGAAAGCCTGGTGTTCTTCGATATTGAAACAACGGGCTTTGCCGCTGAAACTACATATCTGTATCTGATTGGATGCATATATTATAAGTCCTCTTCATTTTATATGAAGCAATGGTTCTCTGAGGATATCAGCGAGGAGGAAGCTATTATCCGGCAATTCCTTGATTTTATAAGGAATTATGGCGTGCTTGTCCATTACAACGGAAGCGGCTTCGATATCCCGTATCTGCTTAAGAAATGCTCCATGTACGGCATTACACCCTGCCTTGATAATATGATAAGCCTGGATATATATAAGGAGATTGCGCCTTATAAAAGGCTGTTCCGATTCAAAAATTACAAGCAGAGAACAATAGAAGCCTTTTTGAATGTTAAACGTGAGGACATCTTTGACGGCGGAGATCTTATACAGGTATATGCCGGTTATCTGGGCAGAAAACGTATAGAGAGGTTTAAAAAATCAAGAAACGCAGATAATGAAGCATTCGCCCGGGAGACCGAAGCAATGCTGGAGCAGCTTCTGCTGCACAACAGGGACGACCTTAAGGGACTGGTAAGAATAAGCCCAATTCTTTATTATCCGGATATGTTAAGAAAGCCAATACGCATACAACAGGCCGGAGTTAATAATGATGAGCTTATTATAAGGTTCATGATAACTCCCATACTTCCGGTACGCATAAGCTGCGGAAACGATGCAATGTATTTTAGCGCATACGAGAACAGCGCCTGTCTCACAGTTAAAATATATGAAGGAGAGCTTAAGCATTTTTACGATAATTACAAGGATTACTACTATCTTCCCGCAGAGGACCGTGCAATACATAAAAGCCTTGCTATATATGTGGATAAGGATTTCAGGGAAAGAGCAAAGCCTTCAACCTGCTATGTAAAAAAGCAGGGGATATTTGCACCCCAATACACCCCGTATCTGTCGCCCTGCTTCAGAAAGGATTTTGGCGACAAGCTTGCCTTCCTCGAAATTCATACGGACTTCCTGCTAAAGGAGGAAACTCTTGAAATGTATACGCTTAATATGATTGCGCATCTGATAGCAGCCAGGGCTATAAGCTAGCTCAAGATATCAATGATGCTTATATGATGCTGTATTAATGGATTATAGTTATCAGCAGCTAAGGCTGCTCCTGCTGCAGGTATTGGCTTACAGGGTTACTCCCTGCTTGAATATTGCCATGTCAAAGAAGCCTGCAGCTTCTGATTTTACCTGCATGCCGGAGGCAACCTCAAGGACATAATCAAAAAGCTCACCTGCAAGCTCCCTGCGGCCGGCTCCTTCAAGCAGTCTGCCGGCATCAAAATCAATCCAGTTCGATTTCTTCTCAGCCAATCCTGAATTACTTGATATCTTAACGGTAGGAACCGGGCATCCGAAGGGTGTTCCCCTTCCTGTAGTGAACAATACCATATGGGCTCCTGCAGCCGCAAGGGCCGTTGATGAAACAAGGTCGTTCCCCGGTGCATTAAGCAGGCTCAGTCCCTTGACCTTCACTCTTTCGCCGTAATCAAGCACATCATATACCGGTACGGTGCCCGATTTTTGCGTACAGCCAAGTGATTTTTCCTCAAGGGTGGTTATCCCGCCAAGCTTGTTCCCGGGTGAGGGATTCTCATAGACAGGCTGGTCATGATTGATATAGTACTGCTTGAAGCCATTAATCATATGGACAGCCTTAGAAAACACATCTTTATCACAGCAACGGTCAAGCAGGGTGGCTTCCGCTCCGAACATCTCCGGAACCTCCGTGAGTATGGTCGACCCTCCGCAGGCAATCAGTATATCTGAGAAGTCGCCGACCAAAGGATTAGCCGTAATTCCCGACAGGCCGTCGGAGCCTCCGCATTTCAGGCCTATAACCAGTTCCCGGGCATTTACCTGCTCTCTTTTCATTCCGGCGGCATGCTCCATCAGCTCTGTTATAAGTTTAATACCGTCTTCTATCTCGTCGGTGCTGTCCTGGCAGTTGAGATATCTTATTCCTTCTTTGTCACAATCTTTAAGGTAAGGCTCAAGAACGGACAGATTGCAGTTTTCACAGCCAAGTCCCAGCATAAGCACCCCTGCGGCATTTGGATGCTTTGCAAGGGCGGATAATATCTTAAGGGTATTAGCCTGGTCATCCCCAAGCTGTGAACATCCGTAAGGATGGGCAAAGGCTATCACCCGGTCAATCCCTGCAGGCCTGACTTCCCCGGCATGTCTTGCCAGAGCGGCTGCCACCTGATTTACACAGCCTACCGTCGGGATAATAAAGATATGATTTCTTATCCCAACCTGCCCGTTCCTTCGTCTGAAGCCGGAGAAATATCTGTCTGCATTTCTATGAAAGTGTTTATCTGCGTTTTTTTGGAAGGATTGTTCAATGCTTCCATTGAAGCAGTTATCCATTCCTTTATTGAAGACAGCTTCTCCTTGTGCATCTGGGAAGTTGAAGGCCGGTGTATAGGTGTATTCGCTTATTCTGTCGAGACCGGACTTAAGATTGTGCGTATGGACATGGCTTCCGGCAGATATATCCGAGGCGGCAATGCCGATTGGATATCCGTATTTTATAACACTGTCTCCCCTTGCTATACCGGTTATGGCAATCTTATGCCCTGCAGGTATATCATCACGTGAAACAATCTCTGCAGCACCGGAATCCTCACTGATATGCACGCTGCTGCCCCTTGGAATGCTTTGAAGGGCTACCGCCACATTATCCCTATCGTTTATTACAATTGCCGGATTATTCATGATAACACCCTTTTATCTCATTTTTAACCGCATTGTAAATAGCCAAATCGCGGTTGAATAATATTTAACCGTATCCTGTCAACAGGTTTTTAACCCGTCATGGTAAAATCTGATATTTATCAATAGCATCTTTAATTCCACATTCTTTTATATTGTCCAGNNGGCAAGCTCTTCCCCGAAAAGCTTTCTTATATGTATGACCTCGTTGGCATAATCCATATTATCAAGCCCGGATGCTTCGGCAAAGAACTCAAGTATGCTCCGGTCATCCATTATGCGATAGGGCTCCCCGTTCCGGCTGCCTGTCAGTGCGTCTTCCGTAAGATGGCTGCTCCTGTAAAAGCTTAAGAGAGCCGCAAGGGAAAAGGTTAGTCCTGAAGGAAGCTTGCTGAACCTTTCCACATAGCCTAATAGGCTCGGAAGGCACCTTGTCCGCCACTTTGACACCGAATTCAGCGATATTGACAGCAGGGAATGCTTTATAAACGGATTCTCAAACCTTGATATTACCTCCCGGGCAAAGGATAGAAGCTCTTCCCTGCTTAGTGAAAGTGTAGGTATGATCTCATTGTATATCACATTCTCAAGGAATTTTCTTATCACCGGATCCTGCATGGAGGCCTGTACGGTATCGTTTCCCGCCAGATATGAAGCCAGCGCCATGGAGGTATGGGCCCCGTTAAGTATCCTTACCTTCCTCTCCCTGTAGGGCTTGAGATTGTCAGTAAATATAACCGGAAGTCCTGCCTTGTGCAGCGCCAGTTCCTCCGATATATCCCTGTTACTTTCTATTACCCACAGTCCGAACAGCTCTCCCGTATCATAAAGCTCATCCTTATAGCCTGCTTCCTCCCAGAGCTTGTTTATCTCCTCACCGGGATAACCTGTCACAATCCTGTCAACCAGTGTTGAGCAAAAGCAGCAGGCTTCCTCAACCCAGCTGCAGAAGTCGCTGCCAAGCTTCCAAAGCCTTGCATAATCCATTACGCAGCCTTTCAGCTTAATACCGTTATCCTCTATTAATTCACAGGGCAATATGATAAGGCCTTTATCCCTGTCACCGCCATAATGTGAAAACCGTTCATAAAGGAGCTTCGTAAGCTTTCCGGGATATGTACCGGGAGGGTTCATATCAAATGAATCTGACTCATCATATACGATGCCGGCCTCCGTCGTGTTGGATATAATAAACCGAAGGGAGTCGCAGCATGCGTATGAGGCATAAGCGTCGTAATCCTCATATGCGCCGAAAGCTTTAGTTATGCAGGTAATAATACGGTTCTTTGCCACTGCCCTTCCTTCCTCAAGGCCCCGAAGGCTTAAGGTATAGGTGCATTCCTGTCTGTGAAATGCTTCAAGGCTTCCATAGGGTATTGGCTTGACTATTACGACGCTTCCGTCAAACACCCCTTTTTCATTTGCAACATCAATCATGTAATCGACAAATCCCCTCAGAAAATTGCCCTCTCCGTATTGCAGCACCCTGACCGGCCTGTCTATAGCATTTGCAATGCTTTTATTCAGCGTAAGCATAAAAACCCCCGTATAAATGTTTATATAAAATATGATTTTGTCCTGCTTAAGCTTAATTTTAACTGTTATGCAACAGGCAGTCAATCAAACTATATTAACCTTTCCCAATCTTAATTCCTGCAAATCATACAACTATTCTTCAAGGACTGCCATAAATCAATACAAACTCTGTTGCTTTATAGTGTATATTTCTTTGATACTATTGCCTCAATTTTTGAACTATTGTATAATTTTTGTATAATGCAATTTTTTATCCGGCAGGTCTATTTATCTGCCATAATAACAGGAGGGCTATATGAAGAAGTTCATGGATGAGGATTTTCTTCTGAACAGCGAGACTGCTGTCAGGCTGTATCATGATTATGCCGAAAAGCTTCCGATTATTGATTACCATTGCCACATTAATCCCATGGAAATATACGAGGACAGGCGGTTTGAGAATATTACGGAGGTTTGGCTGGGTGGTGACCATTATAAATGGAGGCTGATGAGAGCAAACGGTGTCCAGGAGCATTACATTACAGGGGATGCAGATCCGAAGGAAAAATTCAGGCAGTGGGCACGCACCCTTCCAAAGGCCATTGGCAATCCTATATATCACTGGAGCCATCTTGAGCTTAAGCGTTATTTCGGTTATGACGGTATTCTTAATGAGCAAACCGCAGATGAGGTTTGGGAGTTAACCTTAAGGAAATTGAAGGAACCATTCTTAAGTGCGCGCAATATTATAGTATCCTCAGGAGTTACCGTCATATGTACTACAGATACCCCTACGGACAGCCTGGCATGGCACAAAAAAATTGCAGCAGATAAGTCCTTTAAGGTAAAGGTGCTTCCAACCTTCAGGCCTGACAAGGCATTGAATATTGAAAAGCCTGATTTCACAGATTTTATAGACAGCCTGTCCATGTTAAACGGCATACCGGTATACAGCTTTGCCACGCTGTGCGATGCTTTAAAGGAGCGCATGGACTACTTTTCCGAGCTTGGCTGCGTAATATCGGATCATGCCCTTTCATATGTTATGTATGAGCCTGCACCGGAAGCCGTTGTGGAAGAAATCTACAGGAAACGGATACGTGGTGTGATCCCCGATGCAAGGGAGCAGCTTGTATATAAGACAGCCCTTATGATGTTCCTTGGCAGGGAATACTCCAACAGAGGATGGATTATGCAGCTTCATTACGGAGCGCTGCGGGACAACAATACGCCTATGTATAAGACGCTTGGTTCCGATACCGGTTTTGACTGTATAGACAATTACAGCCTGTCAGCCGGTCTTTCCGCTTTCCTTAATGCCCTTGAAAAAACGGGACAACTGCCCAGGACCATTGTATATTCCCTAAATCCCGTTGATAATGCATATATAGATACTGTAATAGGATGCTTCCAGGATTCAAGCATACCCGGAAAGCTCCAGCATGGTGCGGCCTGGTGGTTTAACGATCATAAGGCAGGGCTCATGGAGCACCTTACTTCACTGGCAAGCTGCGGCCTTTTATCCAACTTTATCGGAATGCTTACTGATTCGAGGAGCTTCCTGTCCTATACACGTCACGAGTATTTCCGAAGAATACTGTGCGACATGCTTGGCGGCATGGTTGAAGCAGGCGAGTACCCTGAAGATTATGAGGCTCTTAAGAGCATTGTTCAGGATATATCCTACTACAATGCGGCAAGATATATAAAAGCAATATAGTTTGATTTTATCTAAAAAAAGCAAAATATATTAGTAGTCTTATATTATATTATTAATTATAATCAAGCTATATAACATGAAACGGAGTACTGACATGAATTATAATGATAAAAAAGTCTCTGATATAAAGCTTGCTTATATAGGCGGTGGCTCAATGGGCTGGGCCTGGACTTTTATGGCGGATTTATCGTTAGATGACAGTATCAGCGGAACTATACGGCTTTATGATATTAATGAGCCTGCTGCCGTCAAAAACGAAATCATAGGCAATCTTCTGTCCGACGACCCCAATCGCATCGGAAGCTGGAGATACGAAACTGTTAATTCCCTTAAGGATGCGCTGACAGGTGCTGATTTCATAATTATATCAATACTTCCCGGTACCTTTAATGAAATGTACTCGGATGTTCATGCACCTGAAAAATACGGTATATATCAATCCGTAGGTGATACGGCCGGACCTGGCGGCCTGATGAGGGCTCTGCGTTCAATCCCCATGTTTGTGGAGATTGCCGAGGCAGTCAAGAAGTACGCACCAAATGCCTGGGTAATTAATTACACCAATCCGCTTGCTCTGTGTGTCCGTACACTATACAGGATATATCCCGGAATAAAAGCCTTTGGCTGCTGCCATGAGGTTTTCAATACCCAGAAGCTGTTAGCCTTAATGTGCATGGAAAAGCTGGGTGTTGAGAAAATAACACGCCGGGAGATAGTGGTCAATGTAATGGGACTTAATCATTTTACATGGTTTGACCGCGCCTCTTACGAAGGGTACGACCTGTTCCCGATGTACAGGGAATTTGTCGATGAGTACTATGAGACAGGATATCCCAGGGATTTCGACGGATATCTTACCGATCCTTTTGCGAGCGCCCACAGGGTTAAGTTTGACCTGTTCAGGAAATACGGTTTGATTGCGGCGGCAGGCGACAGGCATCTTGCGGAATTCATGCCTCCGATATATCTTAAGGATCCCCAGACGGTTGCCTGCTGGAAATTTGCTCTCACACCGGTTAAATACAGGATAGAAGACCTGCACAGCCGTCAGCAGAAAAGCAGCCGGCTGATATCCGGAGAAGAGCAGCTGTATACCGAGCCCTCGGATGAGGAGGGTATCCTGCTGATAAAGTCATTACTAGGCCTCGAACGAACTATAAGCAATGTCAATGTTCCTAACACCGGACAGATAGCTAACCTCCCCCTTGGCACCATAGTGGAGACCAATGCATTATTTGAAAGGGATCATATTGCACCGGTATATGCCGGAAGCCTGCCCTACAGCATCAAGGCATTGATTGATCCGCATGTCAGGATACAGGAGGATATACTTAATTCGGCCCTTACCTGCGACAGAGAGCTGGCATTTAAAGCCTTCTGCGAGGATCCTCTTATGACAATTAAGGAGGATGATGCAAGACGCCTCTNNGAAGAAATGCTTCAGAATATCAGAAATTACCTGCCGGAGGGATGGTTCTTGAAAACCAGGGCAATATAAAAGATCTGATATAAAAAGGTTTAAGCCTGCCGGTTTTCCGGCAGGCTTTTTAACAGTTTATTCTCAAGTTTATTTTTTGCTTCTTTTTTTGTTGCTAAACTTACTATATGGATTTATAATATAGGTTAGGCCTTGTGCTTTATCAGTTTAAACGGATGAAGTGAAAGCTAAAGAGAACCATATTATTATACTTTGGGGGATAAATTTATGCCAATTACCGAGATACTCTCGCGCAATGCCGGCTTGTACGGGCATGAAACCTGCCTTACTGAAATAAACCTGGACCTCCAGGACAGGCATAATATTATATGGCGCGAGTATGAGCTTATTGAGAATAATCCTGCAGGGGAATACCGGAGGGATATGACATGGCGTGTATTTGACGAGAAGGCTAACCGTATGGCTAACCTTTTACTTAAGAGGGGAATTAAAAAAGGGGATAAGGTAGCCATACTGCTTATGAACTGCCTTGAA
>DCTS01000005.1 GCA_002329645.1 Lachnoclostridium sp. UBA1434
TGGCGGAACTGGCAGACGCGCCAGATTTAGGTTCTGGTGGGAGACCGTGCAGGTTCAAGTCCTGTCATCCGCAGTAAAAAATAAGTGGCTGTTGCACAATAAATTACTATCATCAAGAAAAGGGCAATTGCTCCCCGTAATACACATATGATGTGTGAGGGGAGTGATTGCCCTTTCTTAATATAGTATCTGTTATTACGCAACTGACAATCATGATAAAGAGTCTCACCACTATCAATGAAAACTGAAGATACGTTTTCAGGACAGCCCCTTGTTTATTTTTATGCCCGATTCTGAAATACTCCAAATACTGCTTGAATTTATCCTGGGCCGAAAGGCAGGTGTCGGTCAGATAGTCCCTCTCGCTGCTCCATTCCCGCAGACCTCTATAATAGTACATCTTCAAATCTTCGTCGATGATAAACGGCACGAGGTTTAAGTAATATATCGCCTTACTCATGTCTGAAGGCACGAGCAAGGCGATATGCTGTTAATCAAGGTATTGAAGGAAACATATACCGTTGTATTACTCACTGTCCTTTGTTTTTTTCCTGTAGCGGATATACCAGGCCAGTACAAGCAGGGCAATAACAACCAGAACTACAAGGGTAATTTTCTTATATACATCTGCTCCTTCTACAATCTTCTGATATGAAGCTCCTGCAGCGGCACCCAGGTAAACCAGCACTGTGTTCCATACCAGCGAGCCGAGTAGTGTCAGCGGCAGGAAAACGGCCAGGTTCATTCTGGACATTCCGGCAGGAATTGAAATCAGGCTGCGTACAATAGGAATGCATCTGCATATCAGAACAGTGGATTTACCTCTGCGGTTAAACCAGTCAAAGGCTTTAAGGACATCCTCCTTCTTAAATCTAAGAAGCCTTCCCAGCTTGCCGTCAAGCAGGTTTATCAGCCTTTGTGCGGACAGCAGCCGGCCTGCCCCATAAAGAATAATTGCACCCAGAACCGATCCGATGGTAGCAGCGATTATAACACCCCATATTGTAATATCCGCATATGTTGTCATGAATCCCCCGGCAGTCAGGATGACCTCGGAGGGTATCGGCGGAAATAAATTTTCGATTGCAATCAGCAGAAATATGCCGGGATATCCGAATTGGTTCATAAAATCTATTATCCATTGCTGCATGGCGGCTCTCCTTTAGATGTGTTGAAATAAAAAACTGTTATCATTATACTATAAGGCTTCTAAAAAGAACAGAGTCCTGCACTATTATTTTCCTGATGAATAAACTGAATTGAGAATATTGTATTTATGGCCAATCATCAAGGAGGTCAATATGAATAATATTGCAGGCAACAATACTTTTTCATATGCAGGTATACCTTATGAAGATATAAACTGGTATGACATAAACGGCCAGCCCTTTGGCACAGCCGTTTACTTCAATGCCATTATATTTGAAGATGCCAATAATATAGTGGATACAAAGGGTGCAATGGCAGTCGGAGGAAGCTTTGTGAGCCCAAGAGGCTTTACGCTTGGCTTCGGCAATGACGGAAGGCTTACGCAAACCGGATACAGTCCTGAGCTTGTGAGGTTTTTAGTGGGAGGAAATGTTGCAATGCAGGGGCCGCTGGTAGCAGCAGGCCATGCGGTTGCACAGGGCAGCTTCAGAGCGGCTGGCGGAAGCACTTATATGATAGGCAAGGACGGTTCGCCTGACCAGAGTCAGGTCTTGTCAGCACTTTATGCCGCACCCGGAGGCAGCCGATATTGGATGCCCGCAGACAGAGGAAGCCATTATGCCATATCAAGCTACGACGTGCCCCGTTATATTCCGGCAGCAAGGATAGGTGCGGATGTATCTGCATTTTTCCGGGATGCTCTTAACAGCATAAGCAATTACCATGACTGCATTACAGACCTGATGCCGAATGGTACCGTAACAGATCAGTTCTATCAAAGAATCCTCAGAGGAAACAATCCTGTTCAAAATGTGTTTGTCATTGACGCCAGACCAAACGGTATACTGAATAAAGAGCTTCGTTTTGAGATACCGGAAGGCAGCACGGCAATAGTAATATTCAGAACAGGGTCCAATGCTCATATCCAATACGGGCTTTGGGGCGCAGAAAGGCTGGCAAACCGTACGCTGTATGTATTTGAAGATGCATCCAATATATTTATGGAAGTACCCGCTGCTATATGGGGCAGCATTCTTGCTCCCCAGGCAATGTTCCACGCACATCAGACCGGAGGCCATGTAAGCGGTAATGCCGCCTTCAGGTCATTTGCCGTAAATGCCGGAAGCGGCTTTGAATTCCATCTCTATCCGTTTTCAGGTCAGGTTCAGTGTGCTGCCGTATCACCCGCGCCTCCTCAGATGATAATGCCTGAGATTGTGCCGGCACCGGAATGCCCACCCTGCCCGGAAGCGGCGCCCTGCCCGCCCTGTCCGGAAGCGGCACCCTGTCCGCCCTGTCCGGAAGCGGCACCCTGCCCGCCCTGTCCGCAACCGGAACCATGCCCGCAGCCCGAACCGTGCCCGACCTGCCCGCAGCCTGAACCGTGCCCGCCTTGTCCTGTATGTCCGGAGCCGGAGCCATGCCCGCCATGCCCGGAAACAGAGGCGCAAATTGAATACAGGCCTTATCCTGTAAGAGTACCCATACCTGTTCCCGGCATTACCATGAGGATTGACTATCGAAATGTCAAGGTGAAAGGCCCGGATTGCAAGATAACTCCCGGTCTTATATTCGGATGCATCTGGGGCTGTGAATGCTGCCGGAGCCATGATTTTGAGGTAAAGCTCTATAAGGTCTGTGATGAGGAGAAGATACTTATGTATTGTGAGAAGGTGAGATGCTGCGGATGCTTTGAAATTGAAGCAGATTATGACGGCTGTTATCTTTTATGCGTTACGCCCGATACCAGGAAGGACTCATGCTGCAAGCCGGTTCTTGCTCTTAAGAATGTAGGTGTATCAAGCCTTATGGTTGACGTCTGATATGGAATAAATTATATATTTGTGGTATACTGTTTATGTTGGCAGATAGCAATATAAGGTGCTTCCGGATGATTTGACATGGATAAAAAGCTGTATCCTGATTACCATGAATAAATAACCTTTAGATAATTATTAATAAGTCCGGGAGTACAAAGGAAGAAGGGAGATCAAAATGGTATATATCTTTTTGGCTGATGGCTTTGAAGAAATTGAAGGCTTGACGGTTGTGGATTTGCTGAGAAGGGTAAATGTAAAAATCAACATGGTTTCCGTGACCGGCAGCAGTATTGTGACCGGAGCACACGGTATTGGAATTGAAGCCGACATACTGTTTGAAGAGGCGGATTTTAGCGATGCCGAAATGCTCGTACTGCCGGGCGGCATGCCGGGAACCGTTAATCTGATGCGTCATGAGGGATTGGGAAAGCTCATAACTAAAGCTGCAGATGATGGCAAAATTCTTGCTGCAATATGTGCCGCTCCCAGAGTACTTGGCTCCCTGGGACTCCTTAGAGGTAAAAAAGCGACCTGTTATCCCGGTACGGAAGACGCTTCCTTCCGGGCTGATTACAGATATGAAAATGTAGTGGAGGACGGCAATATTATCACCTCCAGAGGCCTTGGAACGGCAATCGACTTTGCCCTTGCGCTTGTTACAAGGCTCAAGGGAGGGGATGAGGCTGCAAGGCTTGCCAAATCCGTTATTTACAATCATTATTAATTCTAGCCGTCATAAGGCTTGATACTTCTTCTTAACATTATCAGGCAGAACAGATTGGGGAATGCCATGCATGCATTGATAACATCTGTCATTTCCCATATCAGTTCCATTGACATTATTGATCCTATGAATATCATTACAATATAACAGATGCGGTAGGTGCTTGTTATGGATTTGCCCAGCAGGTATTCTGCCGCTTTTTCTCCAAAATAGGACCAGCCTATAAGAGTGGCTGTGGCAAAGGCTATAATTGATATTCCAAGAGCATGCTCGCCGAAGGGAATTGTCCTGAAAGAAGCAGTTGTAAGCTCTGAAAAGGAGTAGCCCTTAGCCATGAAAGGATCCTTGACAAGACATGTGACAATTACAAGGCCGGTTATGGCACACATGACCACGGTATCCCAGAAGGTCGCACTCATGGACACAAGAGCCTGTCTGGACGGGCTTGGAGTCTTTGCGCTTGCAGCGGCAATTGCCGCCGTACCTATGCCTGCTTCATTGGAAAAAAGCCCCCGTGCAATTCCGTACCTTATTGCCGATTTTACGGCACTGCCTATGACCCCTCCCGCAAATGCCGCAGGAAGCTCGGAAGCATTAAAGGCCGAGCTTATTATACAGCCTGCTGCAGGAAAGAGGTATTTGCGGTTTATCAGCAGAATGATGATACAGCCAAGCATGTAAAAGAAGCCCATCGCAGGAACCAGCCCGGAGCAGATCTTTCCGATTGATTTTATGCCTCCCACGATTACAAAGCCTACTGTTAAAGCCACAGCAAGCCCTACGGCATATTCGGGCAGGCCCCAGAGGGTTTTTGCCGTTTCCGTAACTGCCCGGGCCTGGGTTGAGCATCCCACACAGAAGGAGGCCGTAAGAGTAAAAAAGCAGTATACAAGCGCAAGCCACTTCTTATTAAGCCCATGCTCCAGAGCTGCCATAGGCCCTCCTATGTAGGATCCGTCACCGGTCTTTTTCCTGAACAGGATGCCGAGATAGCATTCCGCATATGTTGTGGCCATACCAAGCACTCCGGTAAGCCAGCACCAGAGTATTGCCCCGGGGCCGCCGAGAGCAACGGCGGTTGAAATGCCTATAATATTTCCCGTTCCGATTGTGGCCGCAAGAGTTGCCGAAAGGGATGCAAAGCTGCTTAAATCACCGTCAGATGCCGTGCCGGAGGATACCGAAAGCCGCAGAGCCTTGATTATATGCTTTTGCACTCCCTTAAGGTGTATGGTATAATAACAATGGATGCCAATAAGCAAAACAGGCATAAAAAGTCCCCATAAAATTTTATTTATGGATTGGAAAAGCTCTGTCACGGCATGCTCCTAAACAGCTTTTTTACATTTATATGAGATGAGATAAATTAGTAGTATCATACATGTTCTTTTTTTTTTATAATGTATTTTTTTATATTTTTCTCTATTGGAGTATCTTATTATTCCTTTTTTATAGAAGATATGGTAAAATATTATTATATTTATAAAGGGAGGTAGTTTATGGGAAAAAGAATTGTTAGAATTTTGGGATTATTAATGGCAGTTGTTATGATGATTGGAACGCTGGCTGCTTGCAGCGGAACCGATAAGGATGAGCCTACCAATACGGAACCTACAAAAGCTCCTACAGAGGCTCCTGCTGCCAAAGAGGATGAGCCGGAGGAGCCTACTGCAACTCCTGAGCCTACAGAGCCGCCAAGGGACCTGGAGGGTAAGACTATTGTTATCGGTGACTGGTGGTCAACAGCTGAAGCAGAGCCTCAGACTCAGAAAGAAGAGGATACATTAGCCTACAGAAAAGAGTTCATGGAGAAGTATAACTTCACGATAGAAAGAAAAAATCTCGGAACGTGGAGCGAGTATCAGGAAATTATGGTTACTTCTACCATGAGCGGTAATCCTGCTGCTGACATCTTTGTTATGTATTTCTCATTTATGGCATCTCCGCTCCAGCAGGGACTTCTTTATCCGCTTGACACCCTTGAGAGCTTTAATCTCGATGATCCTAAGTGGAACCAGGTGGTCAGGGAAATGATGACCATGGACGGACATACCTACGGTATTAATAACGGAAGGATGGAACCGAGACTTGGTGTTTTCTGGAACAAGAGGCTGTTTGAGGAAGCAGGAATTGATCCCGATCTTCCGTACGATCTGCAGAAGAACGGCGAGTGGACATGGGAAGCTTTAGAGGATCTTGCAAGGAGAAATACCCGTGATACCAATAATGACGGGACTCCGGATGTATATGGTATATCAAGCTTTTCAAAGGACTTCTTCAGAGGCTGCGTATTCTCCAACAATGCTAAATTCATTGGTTACGAGAACGGCAAGTTCTACAATGCATCAAGTGAGCCGAACTTCCTTGAAGCACTGGAATGGGGTTACAGCTTATATGAAAAGGGCTATCATATGCCTCAGCCCGAAGGCTCCAATTGGGACTGGTTTGTTGCAACCTTTGCAGAAGGTAAGGTTGCAATGCAGTGCGCCGAGGTTTGGAGAAACAACAACTGGAAGGAAATGCAGGATGACTACGGCTTTGTAATCTTCCCTAAGGGACCTAAGGGAGAGATGATGACCGTATTTACCGAAAATGTTGTAGTTATGCCTTCAACCCATACCAAGGAGCATGCCGAGGATTGTGCATTTGCATATGATCTCTATGTCAATCCGACACCCGGATATGAGGATGATGACTGGCAGGCCGGGTACTATACGCAGTTCCGTGACACAAGGGCAGTTGAGGAGACATTGCCTTTATTCTATGAGCCTAATCATGGTGTTATTTCATATCTTGGAATGATATCGGGCATTGATTACGGCGATGTTACCTATGACCTGGATGCCGGAGCATTAACAGCCGCAGAATCCGTTGAAAAGGTTCAGCAGCTGTGGCAGGCACGCATTGACGAAGCCAACGGCGTATCCAGTACGACCGAATAAGTCATTAATAAGAATTTATTAATTATTAAAATTCCCTTATGAGCTGCATACAATAGCGGCCATAAGGGAATTTTTATACTATAAAAATTCATGTAATATTCTATAATAAAAAAACCCTTTAAATTGAGAAAACCCTCTAAAAAGTCTACTATCAATTATTAATTCAAAACAGTACCTCTCTCAACAATAATTACCATAATAATAATTACCTACGCTGTAAACAATATATGTACAGGCACTACAAGAGTCAAAATCACGCACATGGTGGTATTTGACAGTCGCTGAACCTACAAGCTGATTTTGCTGTTGTATGCTTTGATATTAATAAACGGAGGTGAATTAGTATGGCAAATAATAACAGCGGTTCTAACAGAGTTGAGGTTCCTCAGGCAAGAGAAGCTCTTAACCGCTTCAAGATGGAAGTTGCTAATGAGCTTGGTGTACCGTTAAAGCAAGGCTATAACGGGGACTTAACAAGTAAACAAAATGGCTCCGTAGGCGGAGAAATGGTAAAACGTATGATCAGGAGCCAGGAGCAGGCAATGTCCGGACAAGGACAGTAACTGTAAACTCACAGGGGATGTTAATAGCATCCCTTTTTTAATGAGAAAGAAATTCTGTAAGAATTTCTTTCTCATTATATTAATCCGTGAGAATTTACACCGTACATAAGAATTTTATCAGCCGCAAAAGCTTAATAAAAAATTCTTTTCAAGCTAATTCGATATATGATAGAATAAAACATAGTATTAAAACATACCGGAGCGGTATAAAAATGTATAGAAGCCTTAAGCAGCTTGATACGAAGGCATAATATAAATAGCATGTTATGCCGTTACAATTGGGATATCGGCAGTATAATAATGTATAAAATTTAATATAGGAAAGGAATAGATGGTATGGGTAAATATTTCGGAACCGACGGCTTTCGGGGAGAGGCAAATGTTAATTTGACATNNGGTAGGAAGATTTCTGGGATATTATTACGGGAAGGAGCACAAAGCCAGAATTGTATTAGGCAAGGATACCAGAAGATCCAGTTATATGTTTGAATACGCACTTGCAGCAGGACTTACCGCAAGCGGCGCCGATGCATATCTTCTTCATGTTACAACCACACCCAGTGTTTCACATGTGGTAAGAACCGAGGGATTTGACTGTGGTATTATGATTTCGGCAAGCCACAATCCCTTTTATGATAATGGCATAAAGATAATCAACAGCGCCGGCTACAAGCTGGAAGCAGAGGTTGAAGAGCTGATTGAAGAATACATAGACAGTAAAGAGGATACAATACCATATGCAAAAAGAGAAAATATTGGAAGGACTGTGGATCATGCCATAGGCAGGAACAGGTATATAGGATACCTCATATCCCTTGCCACCAGATCCTTCAAGGGAATGAGAGTCGGCCTTGATCTTGCCAACGGTGCTGCCACAACCATAGCCAAGGGTGTATTTGATGCCCTGGGCGCCAAGACATACGCAATCAGTGCTGATCCTGACGGAACTAATATCAATAGCTGCTGCGGATCCACTCACATAGAAGGCCTGCAGAAATTTGTGGTGGATAACGCTCTGGATGTGGGATTTGCCTACGATGGTGATGCTGACAGATGTATGGCGGTGGATGAAAAGGGCAATATTGTAGACGGGGATATGATAATGTACTTATGCGGAGTATATATGAAGGAACGCGGCGAGCTGTCCAATGATACCATCGTTACTACCGTAATGTCCAATATGGGGCTTTACAAGGCCCTCGACAAAAAGGGAATCAAATACGAGAAGACTAAAGTCGGAGATAAATACGTATACGAAAACATGCTTGCAAACGGACATTCATTAGGCGGGGAGCAGTCAGGCCATATCATATTCAGCAAGCTGGCAACTACGGGTGACGGAATACTGACTTCCCTCAAGGTTATGGAAGCCATCCTGGAGAGTAAGGTCAGCTTATCGGAGCTGCATAAGGACCTGAAGATATATCCGCAGCATATAGAAAGCGTAAGAGTTAAGGATAAAAAGGCCTTCAGAGAGAATGCAGCTGTAGCGGAGGTTATCAGTCAGGTTGAGAAGGAGCTTGGAAATGAAGGCCGGATTCTGGTTCGTGAAAGCGGAACGGAGCCTTGTATCAGAGTAATGGTGGAAGCAGGAACCAGGCAGCTCTGCCTCGAAAGCGTAAACAAGGTTGTAGCAGCCATGAAGGAGCAGGGACTTACCGCAGCCGAATAAACTGATCATATGGAAAATAAATAATAGCATTTACAGATATACTATGTTATAATATACTAATGTCAAAATACCTGCAGCTAAAATATGGCATATGGATGGTTCATACGGTTATATTAATACATGGCAGTCAGGTACATAAAACAAGGAGGAAATTACAGCAATGAGTTTACAGATTGAAAAACTGGAGCATAATATGGCAAAGCTTACTATAGAGGCTTCAGCTGAAGAATTCGAAAATGCCATGCAAAGGGCTTTCCTTAAAAACAGGAACAAAATAAGCATCCAGGGCTTTAGAAAAGGGAAGGCACCGCGTGCCATGATAGAAAGAATATACGGACCCGGCATCTTTTACGAGGATGCTGCGAATGAGCTGATTCCTGATGCATATGAAAAGGCTGCTGGTGAAAGCGGGCTCGAGATAGTATCCAGGCCGGAGATAGACGTGGTTCAGGTAGAAAAAGGCAAGCCCTTCATATTTACAGCAGAGGTTGCCGTTAAGCCGGAGGTAAAGCTTGGGCAGTATAAGGGTATAAAGGTGCAGAAGAGGGATGCAGAGGTTACCGAGGATGAGGTAAATGCCAAAATCGACAGGGAAAGAGAGCAAAATGCAAGAATTATTACTGTGGATGACAGGCCGCTTCAAATGGGGGATATTGCGGTTATAGATTTTGAAGGCTTTGTTGACGGCGAAGCATTCGAAGGAGGCAAGAGCGAAGGCTACTCCCTTACACTGGGCTCTCATTCATTTATTGATACTTTTGAGGAACAGCTTGTGGGGATGTCAAAGGGTGATGAAGCTGAGATAAACGTCACCTTCCCCGAGGATTATCATGCATCCGATCTGGCAGGAAAGCCGGCTATGTTTAAGGTGAAAATCAACGAAATCAAGGTAAAGGAGCTTCCGGAGCCTGATGACGATTTTGCACAGGATGTATCCGAATTCGATACCCTTGAGGAATATAAGGAAAGCATAAGGGCATCCATAAGGGAAGATAAGGAAAAGGATATAAAGACAGCCAAGGAGAATGAAGTTATTGAAAAGATAATAGAAGACTCCGAAATGGATATTCCGGAACCCATGGTAAACGATCAGGTAAGGATGATGGCGGAGGACTTTGCCCAGAGAATTCAATACCAGGGGCTTACAATGGAGCAGTATTTTCAGTTTACGGGCACGGATGCCAGGAAGTTCCTTGAGAGCCTTAAGCCCCAGGCATTGAAAAGGATTCAATCCAGACTGGTCCTGGAGGCAATAGTGAAGGCTGAGAATATCAGTGTGACTGATGAGGAGCTGGAAAAGGAATTAACCGACATGGCAGGCAAATATAATATGGAGCTTGACAAGCTGAAGGAAATGATCGGCGACCATGAGAAGGAGCACATCATGGAAGATATTGCAATAGAAAAGGCCGTTGACCTTGTTGTGTCGGAAGCCAAAGAAAGTAAAAAATAAAGTATGAGCAGACATTTGCAATAGAGGGCACGGTAATTCCGGCCGCAAAATATGTAAACAGAAGGAGGATTAAATATGAGTTTAGTGCCTTATGTCATAGAGCAGACCAGCCGTGGAGAAAGAAGCTACGATATTTACTCCAGGCTGTTAAAGGACAGAATTATATTCCTGGGGGAAGAGGTTACAGATACAACTGCAAGCCTGATAGTTGCCCAGATGCTGTTCCTTGAAGCCGAGGATCCCGGAAAGGATATTAACTTTTACATCAACAGCCCCGGCGGTTCTATACCGGCAGGGATGGCAATATATGATACAATGAACTACATTAAGAGCGACGTATCCACCATATGCATAGGTATGGCAGCAAGTATGGGAGCTTTCCTTCTGGCAGGCGGAACCAAGGGCAAGAGATTTGCATTGCCTAATTCCGAGATAATGATTCATCAGCCTTCGGGAGGAGCAAGAGGTCAGGCTACCGATATTAAGATTGTGGCTGATAACATAATTCGCACAAGGAAGCGCTTAAACGAAATACTGTCACAGAATACCGGCAAGCCGCTTGAGGTCATTGAAGTAGATACCGAGAGGGATTATTATATGACGGCCAATGAGGCCAGGGAATACGGTATAATAGATGATATTTTAGTACACAGGTAAAATGCTATGGCTGCGGTTAAAAGCCGCTTAACATCGCCTTTCATGGCGAAACGGAGGTAATAATGGCAGGTAAAGTAGAAGACAGGAAACAGATAAGGTGTTCCTTTTGCAATAAAACTCAGGATCAGGTCAGAAAGCTGATAGCAGGGCCGGGTGTTTATATCTGCGATGAATGCATAGAAATATGCAGTGAGATTATCGAGGAGGAATTCGACTCGGATCCCGCAGCCAATACCGACATTAATCTGCTTAAGCCTGTCGAAATTAAAAGCTTTCTTGATCAGCACGTAATCGGGCAGGAGGAAGCCAAAAAGGTGCTTTCCGTATCCGTATACAACCACTATAAGAGGGTGCTGGCTGAAAAGGACCTGGATGTAGAGCTGCAGAAAAGCAACATCCTTATGATCGGACCCACAGGCTCCGGCAAGACCTATCTTGCACAGACACTGGCCAAGCTGCTGAATGTGCCATTTGCAATAGCAGATGCCACCGCGCTTACCGAAGCCGGGTATGTGGGTGAAGATGTGGAAAACATACTCTTGAAGCTGATACAGGCAGCCGACTTTGATATCGAACGTGCTGAATATGGCATTATATATATTGATGAGATAGACAAGATAACCAGAAAGTCCGAGAACACCTCGATAACCAGGGATGTATCGGGGGAAGGTGTTCAGCAGGCATTGCTCAAGATTCTTGAAGGGACAGTAGCCTCGGTTCCTCCCCAGGGAGGCAGGAAGCATCCCCACCAGGAATTTATCCAGATTGACACCACCAATATACTGTTTATATGCGGAGGCGCATTTGACGGACTGGAGAAGATAATCGAAGCGCGAATCGGACAGAAGGCAATCGGCTTTAATGCCAACATTCTTGACAGCACGAAGAGAAACATCGGTGAACTGTTCCGTCAGGTTATGCCTCAGGATCTTATAAAATACGGACTTATTCCTGAATTTGTGGGTCGGGTTCCCGTATGTGTCGCTTTGGATGCCCTTGACGAGGAAGCCCTTGTAAAGATTCTGACCGAGCCTAAGAACGCCATTGTCAAGCAGTATAAGAAGCTTTTTGAGATGGATGGCGTAGAGCTGGAATTTGATGAGGAAGCCCTTGTGGAGATAGCCCAGCAAAGCCTGAAGAGGAAGATAGGTGCAAGGGGATTGAGAGCAATCATAGAATCCGTTATGATGGACTCAATGTTCAACATCCCTTCCGATACCAGGACAATTAAATGTGTTATAACAAAGGATTCGGTGCTGGGCACAGACAAGCCGAAGCTCATTCTTTCAGAAGAGAACATTGCAAGAAAGCCTATAGCAAAGCGTACATCCAAGAAGAGCAAGGGAGAAATTGCTTAAATCTCATAATGATGGTTTAAAGGGCTGCAGATACTATATTAATGTATTTGAATCAGCCCTTTATATATCTGCTTATTTTTTGAATATTATATAACTATTAACTGACGAGGAGCTGACATATGATTGTTAAGAGCTGCAATCTTGAAACAGTATGCGGAATAACAAGCAAGCTTCCTGATAATGATAAGCCGGAGATTGCATTTGCCGGGAAATCCAATGTTGGGAAGTCCTCTCTTATTAATGCCCTTATAAACAGAAAATCATATGCAAGGATCTCATCCCAGCCGGGGAAGACTCAGACCATAAATTACTATAATATCAATGATATGCTCTATTTCGTGGATTTACCCGGATATGGCTATGCAAAGGTTTCGGAGACCACCAGGGTAAAGTGGGGCAGAATGGTGGAAAGGTATCTTAAGCATTCCCGGCAGCTAAAGAGCATACTCCTGCTGGTGGATATCAGGCATGAACCCTCGGCAAATGACAGAACCATGTACGAGTGGATAATAAGTCAGGGTTACCGGCCGGTTATCATAGCCACCAAGCTGGACAAAATCAACCGAAGCCGGAAGGATGAGCATATAAAAATGATCCGGCAGGGCCTGGGAGCCGAAGCCGGTACAAAAATACTCCCCTTTTCATCAGTGACGAAACAGGGGAGGGATGAGCTGTGGTCATATATCGAAGAGCTTTGCGGCCTTAATGAAAATAATCAATCATCCGATTGAGCGCCATAAGAATCATTGTTTTGATCAAGCAGTACTGACATGAGGTATGAATATACCTCGGAGCTTTTAGCCCGCCAGTTGCTGCACAGTCGGGATGCTTCTTCCTCCGTGGGGACGGTGAGAGTGAGATCAATAAGGGTGGTATCCATCTCCTTAACGGAAAGATGTGCGGCAAATTCATCGTTTTTCAGCTGATAATAATAAGCGGGCGAGGAAACCTCGTTATGCAGCTCGTATTTATTATCCTTAAGATATGCATCAATATCCTCCTTAATACCTGAGGATATGTTATTCTGAAACAGACGCAGGGTTTCCCTGCCGCTATCCGAGATCTTATAAAGCGTGCTGTTTCGAATTGTTGTACCCTGGATATATTCGTCATCAAGCAGTTCGGAGATAATTCTTTGAAGGTTGAAGTAATTGGTATACTCCTTTTCAAGCATGAAGTCGGTAAGCTGTGCATTAGTAAGCGGGAAGTTGACCCTGCTCAGCATATAAAGCAGCATAAGCTTATACAGCATTGAAGTATCCGATTGCATAGCGCACCTCCTTTAGCATTTGCAGATTACTATTTGATAATATAATAATATCACCGCCATTTTTGTAAATCAACATAAAATACTTTTCATTCCCAGAATTTAGGTGTATAATATTAACAGGTATATAATAGGATTGTCTATGGCTTAAACCTCACAGATTTGTTTCTTAATCATTTCTATCAATCATTCCGTTAGAGAATCCGACTTTTTAGAAAAAAGGAGCTGAAAAAATGCAATATGATTCAATGACTCTCGTTGATTTGAGAAAGAAAGCAAAAGAGCTGGGCATGAAAAATATCACCTTGATGAAAAAGAACGAATTAATAGAAGCCCTGAAAAGAATTGAAAGCGATGCAGAAAAACCGGAAGCGTCAAAGCCGGAAGCTACGAAGCCGGAAACAGTAAGGCCGGAAGCTAAAAAGCCGGAAACTGTAAAACCGGAAGCAGCGAAACCGGAAGCGTTAAAACCGGAAGCAGTAAGAACGGAAGCAGTAAGGCCGGAAACAGCGAGACCGGAAACAGAAAGACCAAGGGAACTTGTAAAGGCTTCGGCAAGGATGATAAGCTACAGCGAAAAGTCGGATGGCAGTCAGATACCTCCGATACCGGTCAGGGAGTCGCTGCCGGTTGCTGACAATATTCCAGGGCAGGACAGTCAGGTACGAAGGCCGGCTATGAGCATCGGGGAGCTGGAGCAGCTTGACAGCGGTGAAACCAAGGAAGGAATTCTTGAGGTGCTGCCTGACGGTTATGGCTTTATACGTTGTGATAATTATCTGCCCGGTGAGAATGACGTATATGTTTCACCGGCACAGATCAGGAGGTTCAATTTAAAGACCGGAGACATAGTAACCGGCAATACGAGGGTAAAGAGCCAGAACGAAAAGTTCTCAGCGCTGCTGTATATCAAGGCAGTCAACGGCTTCCACCCGAATGAGGCCCAGAAGCGCAAGAGATTTGAGGAGCTTACTCCCATATTCCCGAACGAAAGAATCCATCTTGAAACACCCGGAAGCGGAGTTGCCATGAGGATGGTAGATCTCATATCACCCATCGGCAAGGGGCAGAGGGGTATGATAGTATCACAGCCCAAAACCGGAAAGACCACTTTATTAAAGCAGATTGCCAAGGCTGTCACCAGAAACCATCCGGAGATGAAGCTCATCATTCTGCTTATAGACGAGCGTCCTGAAGAAGTGACGGATATTAAGGAATCAATTGAAGGCAAGAATGTTGAGGTTATTTATTCAACCTTTGACGAGCTGCCGGAGAACCATAAACGAGTATCCGAGATGGTAATTGAGAGAGCCAAAAGACTGGTTGAGCATAAGCAGGATGTAATTATTTTACTTGACAGTATAACAAGGCTTGCCAGAGCATATAACCTTACGGTACAGCCCAGTGGCAGGACCCTGTCCGGCGGACTTGATCCGGCTGCCCTTCATATGCCCAAGAAATTTTTCGGAGCTGCAAGGAATATGAGGGAAGGCGGAAGCCTTACAATACTTGCAACAGCCCTGGTAGACACAGGAAGCCGCATGGACGATGTTGTTTTCGAGGAGTTTAAGGGCACAGGCAATATGGAGCTGGTTCTGGACCGCAGCCTTTCAGAGAAAAGGATATTCCCTGCAATTGACCTTCCCAGGTCAAGCACAAGGAGGGAGGACCTGCTCTTAACCCAGCCCGAGCTGGAAGCCACCTATCTTATGAGAAAAGCGCTGGGGGGCTTGAAGTCCGAGGAAGCACTTGAAAGAATAATTGACATGTTCATCCGGACAAGATCCAATGCAGAGTTTATAGAAATTATTAAGAAGACAAAGATCGTGTTTTAATAGAAAAAATGCTGTTTAATGACTTGTGACTAAAATTGTCTTTTGGTATTGCATAAGTAATAAACCTATGCTATAATTAACAAGCTGTTTATTGGATTGAGACAATTATATAAACAAATACAGGAATTTTATGTACATGAAGAGGTGAAACCATGAAAGAAGCTATACATCCCAAGTATTATCAGGCAAAGGTTGTTTGCAACTGCGGCAACGAATTTGTCACCGGCTCAACCAAGGAGGATATACATGTTGAAATCTGCTCCAAATGCCATTCATTTTACACGGGACAGCAGAAAACCACTGCAGTGCGCGGTGCTATAGAGAAGTTTAACCGGAAGTATGGCATAGGTCAGGACAACAAATAGATAGAGCTAATATTGATTAAAAATCGGGTTGAGGTTCACTTCCTCAGCCTATTTTTAAATAAAACCAGTTGTGTGCCGAAATATGAATCCATATTAGAGATAATATAGAAAGGTACGGGATAGAATGAAACCATCCGGTATAGGAGGCATGGCCGTTATAGAAGGCGTAATGATGAAGAATAAGAATGAATACGCCGTCGCGGTCCGTAAGCCGAATAATGAAATTATTGTTGAGAAGAATACACATAAGGATTTTTCCGAGAAGGTTAAATTGTTCAAGCTTCCGATTTTTCGCGGAATGCTTACTTTTGTGGATTCTCTGGTTATCGGCATGAAGGTGCTTAATTTCTCCTCCAGCTTTTTTGATGATGAGGAACAGAATAAGGAGAGCAAGGATAACAGTAAAAAAAGCGATGCATTTATGATGGTGGCTGCTGTTATTGTATCCCTTGTGATATCCATTTCCTTGTTTATGGTGCTGCCTGTTATTGTATCCAACTTTTTTGCCGCATTTATTGACAGCACATTTGTGCTTGCTCTGCTGGAGGGCCTGCTGAGACTGATTATATTCATAGGCTATATTCTCCTGGCTTCCCTGATGAAGGAGATTAAGCGGGTATTTATGTACCATGGTGCCGAGCATAAGGCTATTAACTGCCTTGAGAATGGATTTGAGCTGACAATGGATAATGTGAGATGGCAGTCAAGGCAGAATAAGAGATGCGGAACCAGCTTCATGCTGCTTGTTATGGTGTTAAGTATGCTCTTTTTCATGGCAATTAGGCCGGCGTCTTTGTGGTNNTGTGGCTCAGAATATTGTCACGTGTGCTTCTGGTTCCCTTTATTGCCGGATTATCCTATGAATTTATCCGGTTGGCAGGAAGAACCGATAACATAGTCATCAATATAATAAGCAAGCCCGGCTTGTGGCTGCAGGCGCTTACAACCAAGGAACCCGACGATTCCATGATGGAGGTTGCCATTCAATCAGTTGATGCAGTATTTGACTGGAGGAAGTTCCTGGAGACGGATGCAGAAGGGGAGAAACAAAGCTGCAGAGCTTATAAAACGCCAAAAACACCCAAGACATCTAAAAAGGCGGCTGCATCCGGCAAGTCTTCCGATGCATTAACACAGGAGAAGCCGGCAGCAGATGTGAAACCCCCGGCAGATGAGGATGACAGGTATAAGAGGAAGGGAAAACAACAGAATACGAAAGCGCCTTCGGACAGATCGTATGTTGATTTAAGCAGCCGCACAAAACCGATTGAGATTAAGTTTAAGGAATTTGACAAACCTGACGATGAGGATGATGAGATATTAAGGGCTCTTGACAAGTATCTGGATTTTAAAGATACCCCATCATCATCGGACAAAAAGGATCGGAAGGTACAATAAAGTATAGTGCGTTTAGCTGCGTATAGAGGTTGATTATGGACAACTATATGGGTGTACTGCGTGATGCACGCAAGCTTCTTGATGAGTATGGGATAGCGGATGCCAATGCTGATGCCTGGTATCTGCTATCCCATGTAACTGGAATGAGCAGAGCTGAGTTTCTGTTGCGGGCAAATGAACCTTTTCCGGCAGAGCTCTACGATAAATACCGGGAACTGATCCGTATGAGAGCAAGTCATATCCCGCTTCAGTACATTACCCACACCCAGGAATTTATGGGTCTGGAATTTGTCGTGGACAGAAATGTCCTGATCCCGAGGCTGGACACTGAGGTCCTGGTTGAAGAGGTTCTTAAGGTATGTGAGGGTAAATCGGTGCTGGATTTATGTACCGGATCGGGCTGCATAATTATCAGCCTGGCAAAGCTGGGTGCAATTAAGAGCGCTGCTGCATCCGATATATCCGAAGAAGCGATCAAGGCAGCGAAAGCTAATGCACTTAAGAATGATGTGAGGATTAAATTTATTCAAAGCAACCTTTTTGACAGCATTAAGGGAAGCTATGATATTATTGTATCCAATCCCCCTTACATTAAGACCGGTGAGATACAGTCACTGATGCCGGAGGTGAGGGAGCATGAGCCTGTAATAGCCCTCGACGGCGGTGAGGACGGCCTTATGCTTATAAGAAGGATTATTGACGGGCTGTGGGGGCACCTTAACAGGGGCGGCATGGTTTTTCTTGAGATTGGGTATGATCAGGGTGAGCAGGCGGCAAAGCTGCTTGCAGACAAGGGATTTGAAGATATTACGGTAAAAAAGGATTTAAGCGGCCTTGACCGTGTCATATTCGCAAAAAGGCCTTTAGAATAATGGAGGAATTAATATGTTTGACCGTTTGGAGGATATACTGGTAAGATATAATGAGATAGAGAACGAACTGATGAATCCAAATGTGGTAAATGATCAGAACAATTACAGGAAGCTCAGAAAGGAACAGGCGGAGCTTACGGATATAGCTGAAAAATATAAGGAGTATAAGTCTGTTCTGTCGGGAATTGATGACAGCCTGCTGATGCTTGAAGAAGAATCCGATGAGGAGATAAGGGAGCTGGCAAAGGAAGAGCTTAATAGCTTAAAGCAAAGGAAGGAAATGATTGAGGAGGAGCTGAAAATATTGCTGCTCCCCAAGGATCCTAATGATGAGAAGAACGTTATTATAGAGATCAGAGCCGGAGCCGGCGGTGACGAAGCCGCCCTTTTTGCGGCGGAATTATATCGCATGTATGCAATGTATGCTGAACGCAACCGCTGGAAGGTGGATATGATGAACCTTAATGAAAACGGCCTTGGAGGCTTTAAGGAAGTCATTTTCATGGTTATCGGCAAGGGGGCTTATTCCCGGTTTAAATATGAAAGCGGTGTTCACAGGGTTCAGAGAGTTCCTGTAACGGAATCCAGCGGCAGGATACACACCTCAACCGCAACTGTTGCTATAATGCCGGAGGCAGACGAAGTGGATGTGGATGTGGATCCTAATGATTGCAAGTTTGATGTCTTCCGTGCATCCGGCAATGGCGGCCAGTGCGTCAATACAACAGACTCTGCGGTAAGGTTGACACATATACCCACCGGAATAGTGATATCCTGTCAGGATGAGAAATCCCAGCTTAAGAATAAGGATAAGGCACTAAAAATCCTGCGCTCCAGATTATACGAGATGGAGATGGAGAAGGCTAAGGATGCGGAGACCCAGGCAAGAAGAAGCCAGATCGGGACAGGAGACAGGTCGGAAAAGATCAGGACTTATAATTTCCCTCAGGGAAGAGTAACAGATCATAGAATAAAGCTTACAATGCATCAAATAGATGAAATAATGAACGGTGACCTTCAGGAGCTTATGGACAGCCTTATAGCAGCAGATCAGGCAGCAAAGCTTGGCAATATGCAAAATGAGCAAGGGGAAGATTAATATGAAGCCGGGAAGTGTTATCAGCAGCCAGGACAACAGCCGGATAAAGAATCTCATTAAGCTCATGAAGAAGCCAAGGGCCAGAAAAGAGCAGGGCATATTTGTAGTCGAAGGCCTGAAGATGCTTGAGGAGGCAAGGGCTTCGGGGCTTTTACTTCAGGTCTATGCTTCGGAAAGCTTTTATAAAGAAAGGTCGATGAGCAGCCCGGGCTTCTTTGCAGGGCTTGACTATGAAGTGGTTGCCGACTCACTGTTTGCCGAGGTTTCGGATACTGTAACACCCCAGGGAGTTCTGGGTACTGCAGCCATGCCGTCATACAGCCTTAATGCCCTGCTGGATGATCCGGGGGCTTTGTTGCTGCTTCTTGAGGACATCAGGGATCCGGGGAATATGGGTACAATAATACGGACAGCTGAAGGCGCGGGAGTAACAGGTATACTCTTAAGCCCTTCCTGTGTAGATATATATAATCCTAAGGTGGTACGCTCCACCATGGGTTCAATATTCAGGGTTCCTATATGCATATCCGGGGATTTTTACTCCGACTTAACGAATATAAGTAATATGGGGATAAGGGTTTATGCCGCACATTTATCCGGGAAGCCCTATGATACGGATGGCGGTTTTACAGAAAGATGTGCAATTCTTATCGGCAATGAGGCAAACGGATTGACAGACAGGGCAATAAGCCTTGCCGATGCTTTGATAACAATTCCGATGGCAGGCAGGGTAGAATCCCTGAATGCCGCAGTTGCAGCCGCTATACTTATGTATGAGGCGGCAAGACAGAGAAGAAACAGATAGCATTATAAATGCTTATGAAATATATTAACAATCTCCGGAAGGGGAGCCTTAAAACATGGCTATAGAGGTGTTCAACAGACAGGAAATAAAATATATAATTAATGATGAAGTGTTTCGCATATTTACCAATGTGCTTAATAACAACATGGAGCCGGATAAATACAGCGCAGGGGGAAGGCTTTACCATATCAGCAATATTTATTATGATACTCCCCTGCATGACATTATCAGAAAGTCAATTGACAAGCCTGTATATAAGGTAAAATTAAGACTGCGGTCATATGGTGATACCCAATCGGGGGACAGGGTATTTCTTGAAATGAAGAAGAAATTTGACGGCCTGGTAAATAAGAGGAGGACGGCAATTTACCTTGAGGAGGCGGAGCGATACATTGAAACAAGGGTAAAGCCGGAGATAAAGCCTTATATGAACCGCCAGGTCCTTAATGAAATAGATTTTTTTATACATAGTTATGAAGACTTGCAGCCGATGGTAAGACTGTCCTATGACAGGGTTGCCTTCTTCGGCAGGGAGGATAAAAGCTTCAGAGTTACCTTTGACACCAATATAAGGTCAAGAAGAAACGATGTGAGGCTGGAGTCGGCAAGTTACGGCCGGGAGCTTCTGCCCCAGGGCTTATGGGTAATGGAGGTTAAGGCCGAGAGGGCAATTCCGCTGTGGTTTACCAGGCTGCTTTCGGATAACCGCCTTTATCCCACATCATTTTCTAAGTACGGGACGGATTACAGACTGAGTATTATTGGAGAATCGATACATAATGAGGACTTTAATTATAAATTTGCTTAAGGAGGATAAAACGTGTTTGAAACAATTTTTAACAGTACAGATTTAGGCACGACACTGGAGATTGACAAAACACTTATATGCATTCTGGCGGCTTTATTGATGGGCTTTGTTATAAGCATTGACTATTATATCATTACACTACAGAAGGACAGATCAAGAAGCATGGCGGTAAGCCTTGTTGTTTTACCTGCAGTTATATCTGTCGTGATTATATTGGTAGGAGGAAGCATTGCAAGAGCATTCTCAATGGCGGGCGTATTTGCCCTGATACGTTTCAGGTCTGCACCCGGGGATGCCAAGGATATAACCTTTGTATTTACCGCAATGGCGGCAGGCTTGTCAGTCGGCATGGGCTATCTGACACTTGGTGCGGCTGTAACAGTCATCATTTGCCTTGTCATGTTTGTCATATGCAAGCTGGGTTACGGAATGCCAAAAAGACCGGAGAAGGTCTTAAGGATTACAATACCTGAGGATATGAATACCCAGGGCTTGTTTGACGACCTGCTTGATAAATATACAAGCAAAAGCTCATTATACAGGGTGAGAAGCATCAATCTGGGAACCCTGTACGAGCTTACATATAATATAGTCCTTAAGAATGAAGGCACCGAAAAGGAATTAATTGATGAACTCAGGTGCCGGAACGGCAATCTGAATATACAAATTACGGTCAGGGAAGCCGGTGAACAACAGCTATAAAAAAATGTAATAATTAAAAGATAATTAGAATTAAGCCTGTGCTATTGTATAATGGAATAATATCGTCTACAATATATATATTGATATAAAGATAAATTCACAGCGGTATGGACACAAGAATGCCATACTACTGACGAGTTGTGAGTGCAACGCCGCGGGAGTAACACCGTGGCTAAAGGGAAGGTGGTATGCAATGACAAACACAATAGCCTGGCTTATTTTGCTTGTGGTACTTGTTTTAATTGAATTTATTACACTCGGGCTAACTACAGTATGGTTTGCGGGAGGCGCATTAGCAGCATTCGTGGTATCAATATTCATAGACAACCTGATACTTGAGCTGGTGGTATTCGTTATTGTGTCCCTCCTGTTGCTGTTTTTTACCAGGCCTATTGTAATAAAGCACTTTAATCCGAAGCGAGTCAGGACAAATTATGAGGAGCTTATCGGGAAGGAGGCCGTAGTAACTGCATCGATCGATAACCTTAGCTCAACCGGACTTGTCAGGGTGAACGGGCAGGAATGGTCGGCAAGGTCGGCGGACGGAGCACCGATAGAAAAGGACACTTTAGTTACAATAAAGGACATTTCAGGAGTGAAACTTATAGTATCTGTTAAAAAGGAGGATGCATAAATGCCGGAATTTGCTCTTATTATTGTTATAGTATTTGCGATTTTATTACTTATTTTAATTTCATCATGTGTGAAGATAGTCCCTCAGGCCCACGCATTTATAGTTGAGCGACTGGGAGGATATCAAGGCACATGGGGCGTGGGAATTCATCTTAAGATGCCCTTAATAGACAAGATAGCCAAAAGGGTTAACCTAAAGGAGCAGGTTGTGGATTTCCCTCCCCAACCCGTTATTACCAAGGACAATGTCACTATGAAGATTGACACGGTTGTCTTTTATCAAATTACAGATCCGAAGCTTTACACATACGGCGTGGAGAATCCACTGGTAGCAATTGAGAACCTGACGGCAACCACCCTTCGTAACATAATCGGAGACCTGGAGCTGGATGAAACCCTTACCTCAAGAGAAATAATCAACACCAAGATGAGGGTTACCCTTGATGAAGCCACCGATCCATGGGGAATAAAGGTTACACGCGTTGAGCTTAAGAACATCATTCCTCCGGCAGCCATTCAGGATGCCATGGAGAAGCAGATGAAGGCAGAACGAGAAAGACGTGAAGCCGTTACCCGTGCAGAAGGTGAAAAGAGAGCGAAAGTCCTTTCCGCAGAAGGTGAAAAGGAATCCGCCATTCTCCGTGCGGAAGCAGAAAAGCAGTCCGCTATTCTTCGTGCAGAAGCTGAAAAAGAGAAGAAAATCCGTGAAGCAGAAGGTGAAGCAGAAGCTATTCTTAAGGTACAGCAGGCATATGCTGACGGTATCCGTATGTTAAAGGAAGCAGCACCCGATGACAAGGTACTGAAGTTAAAGAGCCTGGAAGCCTTTGAAAAGGCAGCTGACGGCAAGGCTACCAAGATTTTACTGCCCGCAGATTTGCAGGGCATAGCTTCCCTGGCAACCACCTTCCGGGAAGTAGCCGGCGATAAATAAGAAAACAGGAATCGCTGAGATTCTTATGATGCTCGGAATCTGCACAGGCGGGTTCCGAGTATTTGTATTAAAAGGAAAGGAATGGACATTTTTATGGTAAACTTAAAAGGACGTAATTTCTTAAAACTGCTTGATTTTACACCGGAGGAAATCCAGTACCTTCTGGATTTAGCCGCAGAATTAAAGGAAAAGAAAAAGAAGGGCGTACTGCATGATACCCTGCGCGGTAAAAACGTAGCCCTGATTTTTGAAAAGACCAGCACCCGTACCCGCTGCTCTTTTGAAGTAGCGGCGCACGACCTCGGCATGGGCACTACCTATTTGGACCCCACCGGTTCCCAGATTGGCAAAAAGGAAAGCATTGCGGATACCGCAAGAGTATTGGGACGTATGTACGAAGGCATCGAATACCGCGGTTTCGGACAGGATATCGTGGAAGAGCTGGCAAAATACGCAGGCGTGCCGGTATGGAACGGACTTACCAATGAGTTCCATCCCACCCAGATGCTTGCAGACCTACTGACCATCAAAGAACACTTAGGACGCATCAAGGGCGTCAAACTTACATACATGGGCGATGCCCGTTACAATATGGGCAACTCCTTAATGGTGGCCTGTGCGAAAATGGGCAGGCACTTTACCGCCTGCACCACGAAGGAATATTTCCCGGATGCGTCACTGGTAGCAGAATGTGAGAAAATTGCAGCGCAGACCGGCGGCAGCATTACCCTGACCGAGGATGTTACGGCGGGCACTAAGGGGGCAGATGTCATCTACACCGATGTATGGGTTTCCATGGGCGAGCCGGACGAAGTATGGAGCAGCCGTATCAAGGCACTAAGTCCTTATCAGGTAAATAAAAAAGTAATGGAGAATGCCGGAGAACAGGCTATTTTCATGCACTGCCTCCCCGCCTTCCATGACCTGAAGACCAAGATTGGCAAAGAAGTGGAAGCAAAATTCGGTATGTCCGAGCTGGAAGTAACCGATGAAGTATTTGAGTCCGCCCAGTCCGTAGTCTTTGACGAAGCGGAAAACAGAATGCATACCATCAAGGCGGTTATGGCGGCAACTCTGTAACAGGCAGTAACGGCAGAAACGGAAAGACAGGAATATGACTTTGCAGAAGAAAGTAAAAACAGAGATTGTATGGCTCCCGAGCATCGACTCCACCAATGAGGAAATCAAGCGGAAAGCAGCGGAGGGCGCAGCGGAAGGACTGGTAATAG
>DCTS01000040.1 GCA_002329645.1 Lachnoclostridium sp. UBA1434
CAACCATTGAATACATAGGCAGGCAGCAAGGCAATAAAGTTACGTATGATAAGATTATCGACAGCATATTTAAAATACGTATGGAAAAAGGGACCTTTGATGAATCAGGCCTGACCCTAAAGGATTTCAAGGTATTGAAGGAATATTACCTGAACGAGTTCAAGCCGACGTAAAATCATAAAAGGCAGGCGTATGGTATAGTATGACTTTGATTGTTAATAATGAATATGAGGACAAGCCGGAATTTGATTATGAAGAGCTTATAGCCAGAGTAGTTAAGGGGTGCCTTGCTTTTGAGGGCTTTCCTTATGAAGCGGAAATAAGCGTGCTCTTAACCGGTGATGAGGAGATAAGAAAGCTTAACAGTCAGTTCAGGCAGATTGATGCCCCCACGGATGTGCTGTCCTTTCCTACGGTGGAATATAGCAGACCCGGAGATTTTACCTGCTTTGAGGATGCATCTGCAGACTGTTTAAATCCCGAAACAGGCGAGATGGTTCTTGGGGATATTGTGATATCTGTAGAGAGGGCAAAGCATCAGGCTGAGGAATACGGGCATTCCCTTAAAAGGGAGCTGGCTTTTCTGACAGCCCATAGCATGTTTCATCTAATGGGATACGATCATATTGCCGAGGAGGACCGTCTGCTTATGGAAGAAAAGCAGAAGAGCCTGCTTAATAAGCTTAAAATTCTTAACTGACCGGTTTGCATGCAAATTACCGGCAGGTAAATTGAATGAGTAGTTTACGAAATCCCGTGATATCAGTCATGGGTGCATTAACTTGTTTTGGCTTGAAAGGACAGGTTTACCGACATGAAAAGATGCATATTTATCCTGCTTGCAGGCTTATTGCTAGCATTAGCGTTTACCGGCTGCAGGAAGTCTAAGGATAATACCGATGATGAGATAGAGGATAATGATAAATCAGAAGATGACAATAATGATGATGTAATAGTATCGCCGACTCCCTTTGCCGATGTGACACCGACTGCTAAGCCTGATGAAGCAGTGCCCGATGACGTCACGGAGGAAGGGCATGAGGGAGAGATGATCAGCTTTCTGACCGGGCTTTGGGTGCCTGTGGAGGTTGGAACCAAGCGCCCTCTTGCAATCCAGTTCAGCAATTTTACAACAGTATCAGACCAGTGGGGTATAAGCCAGGCGGATATTGTTTATGAAGCGCTGGTTGAAGGGGGAATTACAAGGCTCCTCGGCATAGGGGAAAATTACAGCGGTGAAAGGCTGGGATCGGTACGGAGCGCACGGCATTACTTTGCCAGCTTTGCGGATGAATATGATGCAATATACATCCATTACGGAAAAACAAAGTACGCAAAATCAAAGCTTAAGGAGCTGGGTTTGGACAACCTGGACGGAGAAACGTCAATCGGAAACACGGTATTTTACAGGGATAAGACAATGAAGGCTCCGCATAATGCATTTGCAAGCATTGACAGAATAAATGAAGGTATTACCAAGAAGAAATACCGCAGGGATTATCAGGAGGATTATAAGCCCCATTTTTCCTTTTATAAAGAAGACACCGACATTGTGAGCAATACCGCTGCACGTACGGTTACAATTAAGTTCTCTTCACAATATAAGCCCTGGTTTGAGTATAACCCCCAGGAAAAGCTCTACTACGGGTTTCAGTTTAAGACCACCCATAAGGATGCCAACACAGGCAAGCAGCTTTCCTTTAAAAACATAATCGTCCAGTTTGTCAAGGAATGGAATATCGATAAGAACGGTTACCAGACAATGGATCTGGAGAATGCATCAGGAACGGGCTATTACATTACCAACAGCAAGGCAGTGGAGATAACCTGGAAGAAGAATGAAAAGAACCGCTTTATGAGGTATTACGATGCCGCTGGGAACGAACTGACTATTAATCCCGGAAAAACCTATATAGCCGTTTTCCCGGTTAAACGAACAAAGGATGTAATTTTTGAGTAATGAACTAAAGGAGAAGATTATGTCGGGAAATCGAAATAACAATAATTTCTTGGTGCAGGGCAGTATATTGGCTGCTGCATCCCTGATTGTAAGAATCATAGGCCTCATATACCGCTTTCCGATGACACAGATTATCGGGGATGAGGGTATGGGTTCATACGAGATAGCCTTCGGAGTATATGATATAGCCTTGATATTATCCTCATACGGAATTCCCCTTGCGGTATCAAAAACAGTGGCGTCCAGGGTAGTGGTTAAGGAATACCGTAATGCATACCGTATATTTATAACAGCATTACTTTTTGCCGGAGGAATAGGCCTTGCCGCATCCTTATTGCTGTACTTCGGTGCAGATCTTCTTGCGGGCACATTAATGGGGGATACTTATGCGGTTCTGCCCCTTAAGGTTTTATCACCAACCATTTTTATTTTTTCCATAATGGGTGTATTGAGAGGCTTTTTCCAGGGGAAGAACACAACGATCCCTACGGCCGTTTCCCAGGTGCTTGAGCAGATTGTAAATGCTGCGGTCAGTATTACGGCAGCTTATTTTCTTGTTAAAAATTACAGCGCCCTTGAAGATGTATCATCCTACGGCGCCGCCGGCGGAACTCTTGGAACGCTGGCAGGAGCCCTTGCAAGCCTGCTCTTTCTCTTATTTGTTTATGCCGTTTACCGGCCGTTATTCAAAAAACAGGTTAGAAACGATCAGTCCGGGTATGTTGACTCCTATGGTTCAATATTAAAGCTGATTGTCCTGACATTGCTGCCGATTATATTAAGCCAGACGATATATAACATTAACGGGCTGATTGATAAATCCCTTTTCATGAATATTATGCCTTCCCATAAGATAGCAAGCTTTGAAGCAGAGGTTTTCAATACGGAGGCCGGAGGCTTATATTCGGATGATAATTTAAGAGCGCTGATGGGCATATACGGCAATAAATACAGGACTCTTACTTATCTGCCCGTGGCCATTGCCACCGCAATAGGCGCTGCAATAGTAACCAACATAACAGCGGCCATGACAAGAGGCAAATATAATATAGTACGCAACAAAGCACATTCCGCTATTAAATTCAATATGATTATTGCAATCCCTTCGGCAGTGGGAATGGGCGTTCTGGCTTATCCTATTATTACCATGCTGTTTCCCAATTCCCACCGGCTTGATGCCAATCTGCTCAGGCTTGGCGCAATATCAATAGTATTTTACTCATTATCAACCGTATCAACAGCCATCCTGCAGGGAGTCGGGAGGTTGAGAACACCGGTGATTAACTCGGCAATATCGCTTGTAATCCATATCCCGCTGGTTTATGTGCTGCTTCAGTATACACCGTTGAGCACCTATTCGCTTGTAATAGGCAATGTAACCTATGCCCTTGTCGTATGCATTTTGAACTGGATATCTGTGGAGAGGCATTTAAACTACAGGCAGGAGATATTGAAAACCTTTATTATACCGGCGATAAGCGCCGCGATAATGGGGGCGGCCGCATATTTTACATATATGGGTTTGAAAATATGGATCGGCAGCAACACCCTGTCAACGTGCATTGCAATACTTGCAGCAATAATAATATATATGGTGCTTCTGGTGGTTATGAAGGGCGTGGATGAAGAAGAATTAAGCGGCGTCCCGGGAGGCAGAGCAGTTATAGGGCTGTTTAGGAAACTGCATCTGCTGTAACTATACTTTGTATAAACAAGTAAATAATGGTTAATAATATATGCTTGAAGGAGTGTTTTATATGAAGCTCAGGAAAGCATATATTTATTTATTGGGTTTTATTTGCCAGGCTGCATTGTTCTGTGCCTGCTATTATCTAAGCTACAGACATGCACTTGACGAATTTAATAAAAGGGCTGTGGAGCGCGTTGATGAGCTTGCAGGCCTAAGGGAGGCAGCCGTAACTCCTGCTCCCAGGGATAACGAAGCAGACGCAGTACCTGCCAATATACAGGCTAAAGCCACTGTAAAGCCCGGGACAAGATACATCCTTGAAATATATGATATGAAAACAGATACAACCGTTGTTGAGGAATTGAATCCCCCCGGACATTTTGTGGGGCTGACCAAGGAGGAAATAGAAGAATGGCTGGAGGATTATATGGAGGATCTTACCCTTTCCGAATATAATAAGGGCTTGATTGACTTCGAGCTTGTTTCTTTTTCTGATAAGGAGTTCAGGCTTAAGAAAACATATAATGAGGATTTTGTACCCTTCAGGTTCTATGTTGTAGTAAAAAACGGCTATGTAGTGGTATATAACAGCGACTTGAAATCCGTCCATACCTATACCAATATAGAAGCCAGAAATCTTTCGGAGGAAGACCGGATTGCTCTTACCCAGGGCATCTATGTAAACAGCGCAGAGGAGCTTTATGCGCTGCTGGAAAGCTTCTCAAGCTGAAAAATTACTTCTGCAGAAATATAATTACTGCCTATCCTTTAGCAAGATTAAAAAAGAATTAAAGAAGCTGAAATATTAAATTAAATAAACAATATTAACTTGAATAAATTTCCCGGGTAAAATATAATGTAACAAATGTAAGCCTTTTACCCGGGAGGTTTTTTATTTGGATTATGATGTAATTGTAGTCGGCGCCGGTGCATCGGGACTTGTTGCAGCAATAGCCGCAGCAAGGAAGAAGAGCCGCGTTCTTGTAATAGAACAAAAGGACAGGGCAGGCAGAAAGATTGCAGCCACAGGCAACGACAAATGCAACTATACCAATCTTGCCCAGAAGCCCGAATACTACCGCTCGGATGATAATGAATTCCCCATGAGGGTTCTTTCATATTTTGGCGTTAATGATACGATTGCCTTTTTTGAAGAGCTTGGCATAGTTCCCAAGGAGAGGGACGGATATCTGTATCCCTATTCGGAGCAGGCCTCAAGTGTGGTGCAGGTGCTGCTGATGGAATGCGAAAGGCTTAAGGTAAGCTTTATATACAATACAAGGGTGACAAGGATTATAAAGCAGTCCGGCAGGACAGGCCGGTTTACCGTATATACGGAAGCTGTTTCAGAGCCCGAAGCCGTATCGGGACGGGACAAGGAAGCAAGCCATGTATCAGGAAGGGTCATACTTGCGGCAGGAGGCTGTGCAAGCCCGAAGCTTGGTTCCGACGGAAGCGGATATAAGCTTGCAGGAAGCCTCGGACATTCGATAATCAAGCCTCTGCCTGCGCTGGTGCAGCTTAAATCTGATGAAAAATACCTTAAGGCGGTATCAGGTGTCCGTGTAATTGCACATGCAGCCTTATATTCTCAGGGGAAGCTTTTTGCAGAAGAAAGAGGAGAGGTTGTTTTTACGGATTACGGCATATCGGGCATACCCATAATGCAGATAAGCAGATTCGCTGCAAAGAAGCTGGATGACCGGAAGGATGTTTTACTACAGCTTGATTTCATGCCGGAAGCCTCATATGAGGAGATAACAGAGCTTCTTAATACAAGACTTAAAAGAAGCAGGAGCAAGAGGCTCAATCAGATGATGATTGGTTTTCTCAATAACAAGCTGACAGCAGTAATTATTAAGCAGGCCCGTCTTAATCCCGAAGCGGAATGTATAAATTTGAACCATAAGGATATGGAAAAGCTTTCATGCACAATCAAGCAGTTTGGCATGAGAATAACAGGTACCAATTCATTTGACAATGCACAGGCAACCGCAGGCGGGATACCTGCGCATGAGCTTGACAGCAAAACACTGGAATCCAAATTGGTCAGAGGACTGTATATAACAGGAGAGCTGATTGATGTAGACGGAACATGCGGCGGGTATAATCTTCAGTGGGCATGGAGCACAGGATACCTTGCAGGAAGCGCGGCAGGCGACAGAAAACAATAAGCTTTATATAAATGCATAACAGGTATAAAGCAATATATTGACAGCAAACAAAAAATGATTATATGGCAGTATGTTTGAACAGATATTTTGCAGCTTGTTATTAAGGGGATAGAGTGTTAAAATATTAAGTATTTTATAGAAGCATATATTCGGAGGATAAAGTATGCAAAGCAGAGAAAACCTTAAGGATAAGAAGAGGATTGTCATAAAAATAGGCTCCTCATCACTGACTCATGCACAGACAGGCAGCCTGAATATGGATAAGATGGAGAAGCTTGTCAGGATTATAACGGACTTAAGAAATCAGGGAAAGGACGTTATACTGGTGTCCTCGGGAGCAATAGCCGTAGGCAGGAAGGCTCTTGGATTTACCCATAAGCCCGAGGAGCGTTCTGTCAAGCAGGCATGTGCCGCAGTGGGACAGGCAAGGCTGATGATGGTATATCAAAAGCTTTTTGCTGAATATAACCAGGTTGCCGCTCAGATACTGATGACCAAGTATACCATGATAAATGACGTAAGCAGGCAGAATGCGCAAAATACTTTTAATGAGCTGTTCAAGATGGGCGTTATACCAATCGTAAATGAGAATGATACGGTTTCTACCGACGAGTTGGATTTAAGCTTCGGTGAAAATGATACCCTTTCTGCAATTGTTACGGCTTTGGTCGGAGGGGATTTGCTTATACTGTTATCAGATACAGACGGACTATATACTGACGACCCGCACAAAAACAAGGATGCAACTTTAATATCCTGTGTTTATGAAATAAGTGAAGATCTAAACGGCATGGCAAAGGAAGCTGAAAAGGACAGCCTCGGAACCGGCGGAATGATCACAAAGATATCTGCGGCAAAGATAGCAACCAATTCGGGAGCGGATATGGTCATAATAAACGGCGACAACGTGAGAAACATCATACATGTGCTTGAGGGAAGGGAGCTTGGCACTATATTTTACGCTCATAAGGCTGAAAACTTCAACCTGATGGATTACATAGAGACCAGCCAATACCGATAAGGCTTGGCTTGCAGGTATAAGGCCGGGAAAGGCATTAGGGGTACGAAGGGCAAGAAGGGTATGAAGGGCTCGAAGGGTATGAAGGATATGAAGGGTATGGATGGCATTGATAAAGCAATACTGCGCGAAAATATGAAGCTGATGAGGGCGTCCGTTACTGAAGACGAACGCATAGCCCTTGACAGTGCAATATGTGACAGACTGCTTGGAGCCTGCGAATACCGCAGATGCAATAAATTATTTGCCTATATATCCTTTGGCACGGAGGCCGGCACCTCAGCCATTATTGAAGATGCACTTAACAATGGCAAGGAGGTATATGCCCCGGGAGTTGAAGGAAGGGATATGCGTTTTTACCGGATTAACGGCAGCAAGCTGATTAAAAGCAAATTCGGAATATATGAGCCGGATCCGGAATATTGTACTCCTTATATGAAGGATGACAGCAGGCAGGACAGCTTATGTATGCTGCTTCCGGGACTTGCATTTGACAGCCATGGAAACAGGGTCGGCTACGGTGCGGGATATTATGACAGGTTTTTATCGGGACATGGACCGGAAAGCTTCATAAAAATTGCACTTGCATACGATTTTCAGGTTGTTCCCCATATTGACAGCGGGAATCATGATATAAAGGCAGATATAATAATTACGCCCGGAAAAAGAATAGATTGTAATTCATTATTATGATAAACATAAGTACCGGTAATTGTGCAGCTAGAAGTATTGAATGAAAGGTTTACGCATTAACGTGACTTTTGACATGAGAGCATTCATTATGTATATTCAG
>DCTS01000057.1 GCA_002329645.1 Lachnoclostridium sp. UBA1434
CGGAAATACTGCTGTATTACGGGGAGCCCACGCCCTACAACCCCCAGCAGGAGATATATATTGAGTTTATACCCACAGGCAACTACATTAATCCGGGAGTGTGGAGGATTGAGCTGGTGCCCAGAAAAATAGTTGTGGGCAACTATGATATGTGGCTGCCTGCCGGAGGTGCCAAGAATGAGGCAACACGCTTTCTGCTCCCATCCGAGTATACGACGCTGACTATTCCTTCAACAGCATACCGGGCTATTACCGTAGGCGCATATAATGCCTTCACGGACAGCTATGCACCCTTTTCGGGACGGGGCTTTACCCGGGATTTTCAGATAAAACCCGACCTGGTTGCTCCGGGTGTAAGCATCACTTCATGCTCACCGGGCGGAGGATACAGCCTGCGTTCAGGCACCTCCATGGCAACTCCCTTTGTCACCGGAAGTGCGGCTTTACTTATGGAATGGGGGATAATCAGGGGGAATGACCCGTATATGTATGGAGAAAAGCTTAAGGCTGTGCTCATCGACGGAGCCAGGCCCCTAAGGATTGAAAACGTATATCCCAACAGAACCCTTGGATACGGAGCGCTGTGCCTTGAGGCTTCCTTTGCTAATCTTTGATGCATCTGTCTGTCAAACAGTGCATTACGGGAAAACAAAAGGATGCATAATGCATCCTTTTGTTTGAATATATGCTTATATATCTTTGTCTGTTGTGTGTCTGAAAGCATTGTTGAAGGGTTTATTATTGAAGCACTATGCCTGATTATTCTCCGACTGCTTTCTGTGGCCGAAAAGTTTAACCTTAATTGAAGGCCAGCTTGCAAGAAATATAACAATCAGCGTAAGCACAAGTATAACAATAAAAATGCTTGCCATTCCTTTTCCCATGATTTCAAGCGAATATAAGAAATTTTCTTTCATAAGGACTCCTTTCATTATATGGACAATAACCTATTTGGGCATTTTCTCAAGGATATCACTGACAATTTTTATTATAGCGCCGCCTGCTATTACAGAGCCTATCTGGCCGGAAACGTTGGCGCTTATTGCATGCATCAGCAGATGGTTTGAAGGATCCTCCTTAAGACCCATTTTCTGAATAACGCGAGCAGACATGGGGAATGCGGATATGCCTGCAGCTCCTACCATCGGATTGATCTTGTTCTTACGGAAGAAAATGTTTAAAAGCTTGGCAAATAACACTCCGCCGATGCTGTCCATCACAAAGGCCACAAGTCCGAGAGCCATAATCAATATTGTTTCAACCTTCACAAAATCCTCTGCCTTCATACTGAAGGATATTGTTATTCCGAGAAGCAGGGTAATCAGGTTGGCAAGATCATTCTGAGCTGTTTCGGACAGGCTGTTAAGCACTCCGCACTCGCGGATTAAATTACCGAACATTAAGAAGCCTACAAGCGCCACGGAAGCGGGAGCAACCAGGCCGGCTACAACCGTAACAATAATGGGAAACATTATTCTTGTTGACTTGGTTACGGATTTGGGATTGTAGTCCATTCGGATCATACGTTCCTTTTTGGTGGTTACAAGCTTAATTGCAAAGGGTTGTACAATCGGTACAAGAGCCATATATGAGTAAGCTGCAACAGCTATTGGTCCGACATAATTAGAATGCAGGATTTTTGAAACCAAAATGGCTGTTGGGCCGTCGGCTGCGCCGATTATACCAGCGGAAGCTGCATCCGGTATACTGAAGCCCAATAATACTGCTACGCTTATTGTAAAGAATATTCCAAACTGTGCTGCTGCACCAAACAGGAACATCTTGGGGTTTGAAAGCAGCGGGCCGAAATCAATCATTGCGCCTATACCGATAAATAACAGGATGGGTAAGGCCTCCGATGCATCAATACCCACTTCATAAAGCCATTGAATTATACCGGGGGTTTCCTCGCTTAAGCCCTCCAGTGTCTGGTTAAGAACACCTGAGAAAGGCAGGTTCACCAGTATTGCTCCAAATCCCATGGGCAGAAGCAATGACGGTTCAAATCCATGTCTTATAGCCAGATATATAAGTAAAATCCCCACAGCATACATAACGCATTGCTGCCATGTTATAGCCATAATACCTGACAAGAAAAAATCCATAATATTAGTCCTCCTTAGCATGAGATGTCACTTTACATGCCTGGCAATCCTCCCTGCATGCCAAATGAATTTTTTTTCAAATTGCTTTTATTGTATCTCATACTGCTTTATTATGTCAATGCCGATTATAATGATTTATTATTGCATTAATCTAGCAATCGTGATAATATATGAAAGATAGTTTTATTCAGCTAAATCAGAGATAGGAGATGAGTAGTTTGAGTTTGACGTTTTACCAAGTAGCAGCTATTATTGTTTCAGTTCTGGCTTTTGCCACAGCCTTTTGGCTTTACAAATGGGTTGCCAGGCAGCCATCCTCAAACGAGAGGATTGCGGAGGTAGGCAAGCTGATAAAAAACGGCGCAAATACATTCCTGAAAAAGGAGTACAGAACCTTGGTCCGTTTTTGTTCGGTTGCAGCTATTCTCATACTAGTATTCCTTCCTTCCCCGATATGGAAGGGAGAAATTATTAATAATATTACAATGGCTGTCGCTTATATAGCAGGCACCATATTCTCAGCAATTGCAGGGAAAATAGGTATCAGTATTGCAACTATTGCAAACATTAAGGCAGCTGAGGCTGCAACGAAGGGCATTAAGCCTTCCTTCATGTCGGGTTACCGCGGCGGTGCGGTAATGGGCATGGCAGTTGTCGGCTCCAGTCTGTTGGGTGTAACGCTTGTACTCATGCTTTCAGGCAATACCTCCGCTTTATTAGGCTTCTCATTCGGAGCAAGCTCCCTGGCTCTTTTTGCCAAGGCAGGCGGCGGTATCTTTACAAAAACAGCCGATATCAGTGCGGACCTTGTAGGTAAGGTTGAATTGGGAATTCCTGAGGATGACCCGAGAAATCCTGCAGTTATAGCAGATAATGTAGGAGATAATGTTGGTGACGTAGCCGGCATGGGCGCTGACTTATTCGACTCAAATGTTGCTTCGATGGCAGCAGCCTTAGTAATGGCAGCTTCCTTAAGTGATTCCGAGAAGCATATCGGCATGGTAATTTGTTATGCAGCTATAGGTTTGTTAGCTTCAATAATAGGTGTATTTACCGCTAACATGAAGGAAGGCGGAAGTCCTACAAGGGCTCTTAACACCAATACCTATGTAACCACCGCAATCTACGGTATTCTTACGGCAATAGCCACCTATGTCTTTGATTTTGAATGGCGCATCTGGGCAGCAAGTGCAATCGGCTTATTGGTTGGTGTTGTAATAGGTATTACAACCGACTATTTCACTGATGATACCAGGAAGCCTGTTCATATGGTGGCAAAGGCCTGCGAATCAGGTCCTGCCTTCACAATTCTTTCAGGAATTTCATACGGCCTCATAAGTGCTCTGCCTGCAATGATTGGTATAGGTGTATCCGCTCTTGCGGCATATAAGGTATGCGAACCCCTGGGAGAGGGCTTTGCAATGTTCGGCATATCAATGGCAGCAGTCGGAATGCTGTCAATAGTAGGTATGATTATATCCAACGACGCATACGGTCCTATCGTTGATAATGCACGCGGTCTGGTTGAGATGGGCAACCTGGGCGATAAAGCTCTCGAGATAACCGACTCACTGGACAGCGCAGGCAATACCGTCAAGGCTGTTACCAAGGGCTTCTCGATAGGTGCTGCAGGTCTAACGGTAATTGCTCTGCTCGGAGCCTTCATAACCGAGGTAAATGATGCGGCAGCAGGTCTTGGTATAGCAGGTATTGAAGGCGGTTTTGATGTTACCAATCCTACAGTATTCTTCGGACTGCTGGTAGGAGCGGCAATCCCCGCTGTATTCTCGGCAATGCTTATGCTGGGTGTTGACAGAAACGCACAGCGTATGGTAGGCGAGATTCATCGTCAGTTCGATGAAATCGAAGGCTTAAAGGAAGGCAAGGAAGGCGTTGTTCCGGAATACGACAAGTGTATTGAGATTGCTACCACAGGAGCTATCAAGGAATTAATACCTGCGGGACTTGTGGCAATACTATCAACGCTGGCTGTTGGATTTATAGGCGGAGTAAATGCAGTAGGCGGATTTATAACAGGCAATATAGTCAGCGGTCTTATATTTGCCCTGCTCATGTCCAATGCGGGCGGTCTGTGGGATAATACCAAGAAGTATATTGAAGCAGGAAATCACGGCGGCAAGAACTCCAATGCACATAAAGCAGGTGTTGTTGGTGATACCGTCGGTGATCCCTTCAAGGATACGGCAGGTCCTTCAATTAATACTCAGATTACTGTTGTATCACTGGTGGCATCCCTTGCAGCAACTCTGTTCCTGACATTATCCATATTCTAGTTAATAATGCTCAAATAGCATATTGCTATTTAGCATATATGCTTAAAAGCATATGTAATAAGTGCTTAGCAGTGTTCAACAGCATGCATTATAACGAAGTATGCAGCAATGCTTAATAACACATATAACAGCAAGTATGTGATAGTGTTCAATAGTATATATAATAATGAAGTGCTTGATAGAATTTATAGGAATAAAAATGTAAAACAGTGACATATAAGGGCGTACAATACTAAATTATTGTACGTCTTTTTTTTTGCATACGGAAGGTCGAATCCGCATTGTCATTATGTGGATTGTGTAGTATAATTGTATATACTACAATATATTGATGTTTTTGGTCTGAAATGTTCCAGGCTGATTTGGAGGTTAGCCATGAAGAAACTCTTTTCTCTCGGATTGCTATCAATAGTACTGGTTCTTTTGTCCGGCATTACTGCATGCAGCACTTCTGCGGGCACATATAACAGGAGCGGGGAGAAATGCTTCAAAAAAGGCGACTATGAAGCAGCAGTGCTTAACTTCTCCAAGGCTGTCACAGAAAATCCCAATCGTTCTGACTACATAATCAATTATGGCATGGCGCTTGCTGCCGAGGGTCGTTATGAGGAGGCTGTCGAGCAGTTTGACAAGGTAATCAGAAACAAGAATATTTTGCTGGTCAGGCAGAATAATAAGAGAGCTTTGCGAGGCAAGGGCATAGCCTGCTATGGTATGGAGAGATATAAGGAAGCATTGGAGTGTTTTGATGCGGCTTTGGAAATCAACGAATTATCCTCATTGAATATGGATATATTGTACTATAAAGGAAGAGCGCTTATTAAAACAGAAAGCTACACAGAGGCTGTACAAATCTATAGCAGGATAATAGATGAGTCCGGCGAGGATGCAGCGGCATATGCTCAAAGAGCCCATGCTTTATACAAGGCAGGCGAATACGGCAAGAGCCTTGAGGATTTTGACATGGCATTATCTCTGGCTCCGGGAAGCTTTAGCTATTGTTTTGGGAAATATAAAGTATATCTCAGCATGGGAGACGAAGCCGGAGCAGCTGAGGTTCTGACCCAGGCAGCGAGTATAGAAGCAGGGAGTGCCCGGGAGCGGTTCAATCTGGCCAGGGTGCATTTTTATCAGGGCTTATATAAGCAAGCCAGGGAGGAATTCGGAGAATGCCTGGCAGAAGGCTTTATAGAGAGCAACTTTTATATAGGCGAGAGCTATTATATGGAGAAGGACTATTCGACTGCTGTGTTTTATTATGATAAATACATTAAGGACGGCGCTGCCGGTTATCCCGAGGTGTATAACCAGGCTGCATGCAGCAAAATGAAGCTTGGAGAATATGAGGAAGCAATCAAATATCTGAACATGGGCAAGGATATCGGGGATAAGGGGCTGTCAAAAGCGCTAAGAATGAATGAGATAGTTGCTTATGAGTATTTGGGTCAATTTGATAAGTCCCTTGAAAAGCTTGAGGAATATATTGCTGAATATCCCGATGATAATAAAGCGGAAAGAGAACGGGATTTTCTGCTTACAAGGCAGGCAGATATTACAAGCCGGGACGATGATTGAGGATGCCGCCTGCTTTGAGGATGCCGCCTGCTGCAAGATATATAACACGGATATGACAATTGACAGGAGAATTGATAATGTCGGAAATGATAGAGATTAAGGAGCCGGTAGAACGGTTTATTCTGGTCGGCGTTGCCGTTAGTGAGAATGACGATGTGGATGAGTCACTGGATGAGCTTGAGGATCTTGCTTATACAGCAGGAGCGGTTACTGTAGGAAGAGTCATTCAAAACAGGGAAAGCATCCATCCGGCAACCTATATTGGCAAGGGCAAGCTTGAGGAGGTCGGCGAGCTGGCCAAGGAAGCTGAAGCCACAGGCATAGTATGTGACGATGAGCTTTCGCCGGCACAGTTAAGAAATCTGGAGGATGCCTTACAGCTTACGGTCCTTGACAGAACCTCGCTGATTCTTGATATTTTTGCACAACGGGCCACAACCAGAGAAGGAAAGCTGCAGGTGGAGCTTGCCCAGCTAAGATACAGATCTACCAGACTGACGGGCAAGGGAAGCTCCCTTTCCAGGCTGGGCGGCGGAATAGGAACCAGGGGCCCGGGTGAAAAGAAGCTGGAGACTGACCGCAGATTGATAAAGGAACGTATAGGACATCTTAAGCAGGAGCTTGAAGAAATAAGCAAGAATCAAGAGACGATAAGAGGCTTAAGAAGCAGGAGCAAGATTCCTGTAGTTGCAATTGTAGGCTATACGAATGCCGGAAAATCCACCTTGCTCAATTATCTTACAGATGCCAATGTACTTGAAGAGGATAAGCTTTTTGCTACTCTTGAACCGATAACCAGGAGCTTCAGGCTTGCCGACGGGCAGCAGGTGCTATTCACCGATACGGTGGGATTTATACGAAAGCTGCCCCATCACCTTGTGGAATCCTTTAAAAGTACTCTTATGGAAGCAAAATATGCGGATATAATTCTGCATGTGGTGGACAGCTCCAATCCGGATGCATACAAGCAGATGCATGTGGTTTACGAAACCCTTGCTAGCCTTGGCATCAAGGACAAACCGGTTATAACCGTATTCAATAAGCAGGATATAAGCAGCTCGGAGGAAGTGATGAAGGATCTCAGGGCAGATTATACCGTGCGAATATCAGCAAAGACGGGACGGGATGTGGAAAGACTGCTGGAGCTTATAGAAATGGTCCTGAAGAAAGGAAATATTTTAATCGAGCACACATTTCCCTATAATGAGGCAGGCAGGATACAGACCATACGCAAGTACGGCCAGCTAATCAATGAAGAATACCGGGACGAGGGCATTTACATTAAGGCATATCTACCTAAAGAAATATATAAAACATATTTCTTTTGAAATATATAAAACATATTTCTTTTAAATATACAGGACATATTTCTAAGGAGATATGTTTCTGTCGGCATTTTTTTGAAAAAGTTTATAGGTATAATTCACTAAATTTGATACTATATATTGTGTAGCAAAGAAATTCTCTGCATATATCTAGTATTTTTGTATTGACTATCCATTTTATTTCTGATAATATTTTATACGTAAGGATTTGCAGCAAAATCCAGATTTTACAATTAAATCAGGAAATGATTACATACAGGAATATGTATGCTAATCCGGAATGCGCATGCAGATTCTTGATTTAAGGATAGCGGGAAGGGAGACAATACATATGATTAGCGTTGAAAAAAGGGACGGGCAGATTGCTGAATTTAACCTCAGGAAGATCAGCGATGCCATAACCAAAGCTTTTATAGCTACCGAAAAGCTATATACCGATGAGATAATCAGCTTACTGGCCTTGCGTGTCACATCGGACTTCCAGAAAAAGATTAAGGATAATTTGGTCCATGTTGAGGACATTCAGGACAGTGTGGAAAATGTATTGGAGCAGACGGGATATACAGATGTGGCAAAGGCTTACATCCTGTACCGTAAAAATAGAGAAAAAATTCGAAACATGAAGTCCACCATCCTTGACTATAAGGAAATTGTCAACAGCTATGTCAAGGAGGAGGACTGGAGAGTCAAGGAGAATTCAACCGTAACGTATTCCGTAGGCGGATTAATTCTTCACAATTCGGGGTCCATTACCGCCAATTACTGGCTTTCCGAAATATATGACGAAGAGATTGCCAATGCCCACAGGAATGCGGACATACACATACATGACCTGTCCATGCTGACCGGTTACTGTGCCGGCTGGTCCCTTAGGCAGCTTATCAAGGAGGGACTTGGCGGTATACCGGGCAAGATTACATCATCCCCTGCAAGCCATTTGTCTACCTTGTGCAATCAGATGGTTAATTTCCTCGGAATAATGCAGAACGAATGGGCAGGAGCCCAGGCGTTTTCATCCTTTGATACTTATCTTGCTCCATTTGTAAAGGTGGATAATTTAAGCTACAAGGAAGTTAAGCAATGTATACAATCCTTTGTGTACGGGGTTAATACACCGAGCCGCTGGGGAACACAGGCGCCATTCTCGAATATAACTCTCGACTGGACCGTTCCTGATGATCTTGCGGAGCTGCCCTGCATAGTGGGAGGCAGGGAGATGGACTTTAAATATAAGGACTGCAAGAAAGAGATGGATATGATCAATAAGGCCTTCATCGAAATAATGATAGAGGGCGACGCCAACGGCAGAGGCTTCCAGTACCCTATTCCCACTTACTCGATAACCAGGGATTTTGACTGGTCCGATACGGAAAATAACCGTATGCTGTTTGAAATGACGGCTAAATACGGAACACCATATTTCTCGAACTATATTAACAGCGACATGAAGCCCAGCGATATACGCTCCATGTGCTGCAGACTCCGTCTGGATCTTCGTGAGCTGAGGAAAAAGACGGGAGGCTTCTTCGGATCCGGCGAAAGCACGGGCTCTGTTGGAGTTGTTACGATTAACATGCCAAGGATTGCATACCTGTCCAGGGATGAGGATGAGTTCTTTGCACGTCTGGACCGCATGATGGATATTTCCGCCCGTTCATTAAACGTAAAGAGGAGTGTTATTACAAAGCTTTTGAATGAAGGCTTGTATCCGTACACCAGGCGCTACCTTGGAACCTTTGAAAATCATTTCTCCACCATCGGACTTGTAGGAATGAATGAAGTAGGACTGAATGCCAAATGGCTTGGCAGGGATATGACGCATAAAGAGACACAGGATTTTGCAGTTAAGACATTAAATCATATGAGAGAACGTCTTTCGGACTACCAGGAGCAATACGGCGATCTCTTCAACCTTGAGGCAACACCCGCAGAATCCACAAGCTACAGGCTAGCAAAGCACGACAAGAAAAAGTATCCCGATATCAAGACGGCAGGCAAGCCCGGAGACACACCTTATTATACCAACAGCTCACACCTTCCGGTTGGTTATACTGAGGATATCTTTGAAGCTCTGGATATCCAGGATAACCTTCAGACCTTATATACATCAGGCACCGTATTCCATGCCTTCCTGGGAGAGAAGCTGCCCGACTGGCAGGCGGCTGCAAAGCTGGTCCGGACCATAGCGGAAAACTACAAGCTTCCTTATTATACACTGTCTCCCACCTATTCTGTGTGCAAGACACACGGATATCTGACAGGAGAACAGTTTACATGTCCGCATTGCGGTGAGGCGGCTGAAGTATACAGCCGCATAACCGGTTATTATCGTCCGGTGCAGAACTGGAATGATGGTAAGGCTCAGGAATATAAGAACAGGAAGATGTATGATATTAATAATTCCCGGAGTATGCCGGTAGGTTTGCATGAAATCAATATCTCTGAGGTTGAGGAAGAAACAATGATAATGGGTGAAGGCCTGTACCTGTTTACAACCAAGACCTGTCCCAACTGCAGGATAGCCAAGGAATATCTTAAGGGAATTCCTTACACTGTAGTGGATGCAGAGGAGAACGTTGATCTTACCAGGGAGTATAATATCCTGCAGGCGCCTACATTGCTTGAGATTAAGGACGGCATTGTCAAGAAATATGTGAATGCCTCAAGCATTAAAAAATTCGTCGATGAGCAGCTTGTATGCCTGTAGACCGTATTACCTATAATTGTGCTATATTGTATATTTCACTGTTTTATGTATTGCATACAGGAGCTTCATAAGCTTCTGTATGCAATCTTATATATGATGTATATTATTAAGGCTGACAGATATCGGGAGGATGATTTTATGAGCATGGCTGACAATATCTTTATCAATATGTGCAAGGATATTCTTGAGAACGGCACAAGCACCGAGGGTGAAAAGGTCCGGCCGAAATGGGAAGACGGATCCAGCGCCTATACCATTAAAAGATTTGGCGTGGTTAACCGCTATGATTTGTCTAAGGAATTCCCGGCACTTACAATTCGAAAGATAGCTTTCAAAAGCTGTATTGATGAAATTCTGTGGATCTGGCAGAAGAAATCCAATAACATTAACGAACTTAACAGCCATATATGGGATTTGTGGGCAGATGAGAACGGTTCAATCGGCAAGGCCTATGGATATCAGATGAGTGTAAAGCATAAATATAAGGAAGGCGATATGGACCAGGTGGACCGGGTCTTGTATGACCTTAAGAATAATCCGTACAGCAGACGGATTATAACCAATCTCTATGTACACCAGGATTTGTACGAGATGAATCTGTATCCCTGCGCATACAGCATG
>DCTS01000032.1 GCA_002329645.1 Lachnoclostridium sp. UBA1434
CTGCATATCCCTGGCCGGATGGTCCTTCGGGATATTGACAGCCTCAAAATTATTATACTCGGTCTGTATCTCCAGTCCGTCCTCTATTACAAAGCCCATGGTCTTAAAGATATCCTCAACCCTCCTCTGGACAATGGTTACAGGATGCAGGGTGCCGGGCTCCTTCCCCGAGGGCAGTGAGAAGTCGTACCTTTTTGCACTTTCAATTTCCCTGCGGTACNNTCTTCTGGTAGCCGGCTATTGCCTGCTCAATCTCCGCCTTAAGGGAATTAACCTGCATTCCTGCATTCTTTTTGTCTTCCGCGGACAGATTGCGAAGGTCTTTAAGAGCTTCAGTAACCAGACCCTTTTTACCCAGGAAGGCCACCCTTAATTTCTCCAATCCATCCCGGGATACAACCGCATCCAACTCCTTCATAAACTGCTGTCTTAATGCTTCAAGATTCTCCAACATATTCTTACCTCCTTAACAACATCAAAAAAGCTTTCATCCGCAAGGGACGAAAGCATCGTGGTACCACCCAAATTCAAGCTTAAGAATGCATAAGCTCCTCTACAGCCTTAACGGTGCTGCTCCGGCCTTTCTTTTACCGTCATGAATATGAAAGCTTAACCCTGATTAGCTTATCCTGGTTAGCTTAACCCTGGTTAACATAACCATGGTCAGCTTAACCCTGGTTAGCTTAACCATGGTCAGCTTAATCATGGTTATGCATATCCATGGTCAGCATGACCATAGGGTGCTTATCCATGCCGGTATCTTAAAGGCAACTCCGGTGCCGAAATTCGGGTAATATCTGAACCCCGGATTTGCTTCCAGCCGCCGGCAAATCCTCTCTGTCGGGAAAATATACCCTACTGCAATCACCTTCATTGTTTTTGTCATAATGTATTAAATGTTATAATATATGACTATTCTATTATTGTCAAGAAATTATTTTCCAGCAATAAATTATCCGGTATTTCTGTATTGATATGCAAAATACCTTTAATTACCTTCATTATACCTTTATTGTCTTACAGCCGGTACATACTAAAGCAAGTGCTTGCCGGTATGAAGAAGCAAGTATTTGCCGGTATGAAGAATTATTGTCTTTAAACTCTAATTATGATAAAATAATCGAGTCGTGTAAAGGTTTCATAGCTTCGGCTTACAGGAGGCAGTTTATGAATAAATATGATGTAATTATTATTGGAGCCGGTCCCTCCGGTATCTTTTGTGCATATGAGCTTATAAGTCAGGATAAGGATCTGAAAATATTGATGGTGGAGAAAGGAAGGCCTATTGAAAAGCGGACCTGTCCTAAAAGAGTTACAAGGCAATGCGTCGGCTGTAAGCCCTGCTCAATCACAACGGGTTTTGCCGGAGCCGGAGCCTTCTCGGACGGGAAGCTCTCCCTTTCACCGGATGTGGGCGGCAATCTGCCGGAGATATTGGGATACGATAAGGCCCTGGAGCTTATTAAGGAATCTGACGAGATATATCTAAAGTTCGGCGCGGACAAGAATGTCTACGGAATTAATAAGGAAGCTGAAATAAGAGAGATCAGGCGCCGTGCTATTAATGCCAATCTTAAGCTGATAGAATGTCCGATACGCCACCTTGGCACCGAGGAGGGCTACAAAATATATACAAGGCTTCAGGAGCATCTTAAGGCTTCCGGCGTCGAGCTTAAGTTTAACACCATGGTAAGTGATATCCTGATTGAGGACGGCAAGGTTATGGGTATTGCAACAACGGACGGAAGCACCTATTATGCCGATGAGGTTGTTGCTGCTGTTGGGCGCGAGGGCTCGGACTGGTTCAGCCATATATGCAGTATGCATGGCATAGAAACCAGGGTCGGGACGGTTGATATCGGTGTCCGTGTGGAGGTAAGGAACGAGGTAATGGATCTTCTTAATAAGAACCTCTATGAAGCCAAGCTTATATATTATACCCCAACCTTTGACGACAAGGTGCGTACCTTCTGCACCAACCCTTCGGGAGAGGTTGCGACCGAGTATTATGAGGACAACCTGGCCGTAGTAAACGGACATGCTTATAAATCAAGTGAATATAAGACGAATAATACAAACTTTGCTATATTGGTATCTAAGAACTTTACCAAGCCCTTCAAGACACCCATCGAATACGGTAAGCATATAGCAAGATTAAGCAACATGCTGTGCGGAGGCCGCATCCTGGTGCAAACCTTCGGTGACTTCCAAAGGGGCAGACGGACTACCGAGGAAAGGCTGTGCAGGAATAATCTGATACCCACCTTAAAGGATGCGGTACCTGGCGACCTCTCCCTTGTATTTCCCCACAGAATCATGGTTGACATCAAGGAAATGCTGCTGGCTCTCGATAAGGTAACTCCCGGTATAGCAAGTGATGAAACCCTGTTATACGGAGTGGAGGTTAAATTCTATTCCAACAAGGTGGTTGTAAACCGGGATTTTGAAACCAGTGTGGAGGGCCTAAGGGCTATTGGCGACGGGGCTTCAGTCACCAGAGGGCTTCAGCAGGCTTCGGCCAACGGAATAAGCACTGCAAGAAGCATTTTAAATAAAAGGCGTGTTAGAAAATAACTTGCTTAGCTGAAAAACAACATGAATTTATATAGCAAAAAAGGAACCTCTAACGGTTCCTTTTTTGCTGCATTTTATTCCCCAATAAAATACATGACGGAGGCGTCGTGTCCGCCCTCAAACAAATATGAAAGGAGTTATAGTATATAGAAAAAGTGTAAGGCGTTAATAAGTTACGGTGAAACTTATATAGCTGTCATAATCGGTTACCACACCGTTTATGTAAGTATAGCAGTAGGAATGTATGCGGTACGTGCCCCTTGATACATTACACTCACCCCAACAATAAACAAACGGGCCAGGATTATAATTTGACCAGCTTGTTATCCTGTTGAATTCGCCGTCAGGCCTCTGCTTTTCCAGGAAGATGACTATTAAAATATAATCTGCGCTTCCTGAAAAAACTGTGGAGGTTGTTGATGCTATCCCCCCCGGCAGGATATCGAAGTAGTTGTAAAACGTGTCAATATCAATATACATGGGTGTCACTATATTGCCGGGACGCCTTATCACACTTGCCCCGACCGGCTCAGCAGGGATAAGGAATGTACTAATTGCAAATATCAGGGAAACGGCAACCAGCTTCTTGATCCTTTTCACAATATAAAACCCCCTCTCACCATATATAACTGTTGAGAGGGGATTTTATTGCAGTATTTTATAAAAAATTTTTATTTTTTTATTTTTACGTTTTCGGCAATCATAATTAATATATCAAGGCTAACGTTATCAGAGTTAAGGGTAAATATCATATCCTCCCGCCTCCAAATCAAGGTTGACGAAGTATCCTTCTTAAGATACAGCGCTTCCTTATCTTCTCCGACTGTAACGTTGACAGCATCTCCGCTTTCGGTATCAATCCTAAGTGAAGCATTTTGCTGTATTTGTTGAAAACTGATGCTCCCGCCATCATTATTACTATATATTAAAACTGGCATTCCTCCATTATAGAGTTTATCTGACAGAACATACCCCTCCGGGATATATGAAGGGTAATACCTGCCTTCCCAGTCCCGGGGGATGATCTCTTCAGCCATATCATCATTTATCAAATCAATCTGTGTGAATTTTACCTTTATCCTTGTGATTGTATTCAGGAACTGAGCGCGGTATGCTTCGACTGTTGCCACAAGTATTTGATTAACGATTACTATTATGAGTATCACTACTGCAGCTCTTTTGAGAACTGTCACCATCTTACCGGCTGACCTTCTCCTTCTTCTTGCCCTCAGCTCCTGCTTATGAAAATGTGCAAACCATTTATCCAGGCTTTCCGGCACACTGACAGCATCAATTTTATCCTTATCCCTATCAAGCTCTTCGCACAGCAGCCTGGTATATTCATAACCAACATGCCTTATGAAATTATCTTCAAGATTTGCCATATATTCCATATCTTCTCTCGAACTCCTATTCATTAACAGTCCCACCTTCCGTCAACAGCTTTCTCAATGCAGCTCTGGCGCGACACAGCCTCATAATTACATTTTCCCTGGACATATTAATAAGCTCTGCTATCTCTTCATTGTCGCACTCGTAATAATACTTAAGAGTAAGAATATCGGCATAATTAGATCCAAGCTTGGCGAGAGCCTCTGCAAGCTCCTTCCCTCTTTCCAGGCGAAGTACGTGATCATCCAGAGTTGAATTCATATTCATATCATCGTCACTTGCTGCTTCACAGTCCATTGGAACCAGCTTCTTTTTTTCATTATGTCTGTCAAAAGAAAGGTTTCTTACTATAATAACCAGGTAAGCCCTGGTTTTATTGCAGTGGATTTCACCTATTTTATTTAAATTTTTAGAAATTCTTACAAATGCATTCTGAAGGACGTCCTCAGCATCATAATAATTATGTAATATGCTGTATGCCACATAATATAATTCCTTTTTATATGTGGTATACAGCTTCTCAAGCTTGTCCTTATCCTTACCATCTTCCATCATCAGTAAAACAGCAAGCATGCAGCTCCCATCCTCTACTCATTTGTATCTACGTAAAGCAATATGTCTTAAGATATTAAGGCTATGATACGTATGACAAAAAACTACTTTATAAACATGGCGTCCCCAAAGCTGAAAAACCTGTATTCCTGCTTTACCGCTTCCCGGTATGCCTCAAGTATATTCTCCCTGCCTGCCAATGCCGATACCAGCATTAACAAGGTGGATTCGGGAAGATGAAAATTCGTAATTAAAGCGTCCATTATCTTGAATTTGTATCCCGGGTATATGAAAATAGACGTCTCGCCGTAACCCGGAATAACTTTGCCTTCATTATCTGCTGCCGTTTCAATGGTCCTGCAGCTTGTGGTGCCAACACAGATAATTCTTCCGCCAGCCTTTTTTGCTTCGTTAATCCTGGAGGCTTCTTCGGGAAGAACCCTGTAATACTCTGAATGCATATGATGCTTTGTTATATCCTCCACCTTTACAGGACGAAATGTCCCAAGCCCTACATGAAGAGTCACCCTTGCAATAATTATACCTTGTTTCTCTATGTCATCCAAAAGCTCCCTGGTAAAATGCAGCCCTGCGGTTGGCGCTGCTGCGGAGCCCTCATATTTGGCATATACGGTTTGATATCTGTCCCTGTCCTTAAGCTTATGCCTGATATAAGGCGGCAGAGGCATTTCTCCAAGCCTGTCAAGTATTTCTTCAAATATCCCGTCATACTTAAATCTTACGAGACGGTTTCCCTCTTCCATAATATCCAGGATTTCACCTGTAAGGATGCCTCCCCCAAAGCTTATCAATGTCCCCGGCTTAGCCTTCTTACCGGGCTTGACAAGGGTCTCCCATACATCCTTCTCCAACCTTTTTAGAAGCAAAAGTTCAATACTTTTAGCTCCCGCGGCTTCCGGCAGCTTTTCACCTATAAGTCTTGCCGGAATAACCTTGGTGTCATTAATGATAAGGCAGTCTCCCTTATGAAGATAATCTGTAATGTCCCTGAATGTACGGTGCTCAATTGCTCCCGTATTTTTATCAAGAACCAGCAGCCTCGAGCCGGAACGATCCTCAAGCGGATCCTGGGCTATTAGAGACTCCGGCAAATCATAGTAAAAATCATGCGTATTCATTTATGCTCCTATCCATTGTCAATATAATAATCTGCAAATAATTATACATTAATATTAGTTGGCGGCATTATTTTATTTATTCTGTTTTCATGTAAAATTCCGCCAAATATTAATGCCTGTATTGCACATACCAGGATAATTATACAGGCATTCTGGTAAAAAATCCATATGTATTTCAAAAAATGACATGTTTCCGCAAAAGGCAAAATGCAATCATAGGCACAGATTCATTTTTATTACTATTATTGCTTTTTCTAGATATACATCAAGTCTTAATCCATCGTATAAGTATAATCAAAAAGCAATAATCAGTATATTTGATTAAAGATAGCCTTCGAATATCCTTCTATATCTCCCGGAGTAAGCATTCGATATTTATCTTTCACAGCAGTAAAATATTCACCAATCAATTCTTTTGATATAATACGATTAGAATGTGCATTCATTGGTAATTTGCCTCTGGTATACCGCCAGGGCTTTTCAAGATGGGTGAACCTCTCTAAAGTTTTTCCGCTATAACAACAAAAATTTTTAATGACACTATCCATAATAGCTTTTTCAGAGGTTGTAAATACCGTATCATCAAAAGCCTCTACACTTTCAATCGGGTCAAATCGATATGATGAATACCTGCTAAAGACATCCCTGTAAACCGGTCCATGAACCCAAGCCTCACAGTCTTCATCAAATAAAAAGCTTCCTTCAAAAGCATAATAAAAGCCCTGGACATAATATAGCACTTTTTGTAAAGCCAAAGGAGTTATGTCTTCGCATTTATATAACAGATAATGAATAATAATATCTAACTTTGAAGGAGTATTCTTCTCTTTACCAAGCAGTTCTCCTACCTTCTGCTTACTTTTTTCATAGGCCTGCAGAGATTTTAGATTATCTTTATTTTTTTCCAGTAATTCTATATAATATATCGGATCATCATATATTTTTTGTAAAATATCCGAATACTGTTTTGTAGGTAAATATCCTTCACAATATCTCGAAAAAGTCATTTCTCCCCAACCTAAAAGCAATGATAACGGACGTTTTCCAATATTGTACTTCTGAGGTATCTCTGATATTTTCTCAAGAGAAATAATACCATTATTTTGACGATAAACGTCATACAATGCCTTAAGATTCTCATCCTCTATATCAGCTACATAGACCTCACTTCCACATTCCGTACAAACCGCCCTCTTACCGATGTACGAATATTCATCACCTTTCAGCTTTTCCTTATATGATGCAGTTTCTATCATGTATGCAATATCTCTTCTGCATTCCTCACAAAATGTTTTTTCGATCATTAGGCAACCTCCTTATAAACTCTCTTATTGATCATCGGAAAAGATAATCAATCAGCTTGTTTCGTTTATGAAACGAAATAACAACTACTCGCGTTCCGTTCTCATTGTCAATAAGGTTAAACTTAATATATATATCAACTAGCTCTTCCTTATAATTAAAATCAAATAACATAACCTGAGGGCAAAATACATACAGCAACTCATGTTCAAAACCTGTTTTTGTATTATGTAATATATGGCAGAAATCCTCTGTTTTAATCTTTAACAAAATTTCCTTTTGCATTTTACTGCTTAGGTTATATTCATTTATAAAATCTCGATTTTCTTGTCGATTCTCATTTACTGATATAATAAATCTACCCTCTCTTACGCAGTCTTGAATAATTGATAAAATCGCATCAATCTGCTTGTAGGTATAATTCTGATTATAATGCCGTTTCAATGCATCACCTCTTTTTGATACAATGATACTATATCATATGCTAATTGTCAAGTTTTATGCATCAATTAATACATTATATATATATTAATAGTTTAATAAGAAAAGCTCCCACCTTAGTGAGAGCGCAACACCTTCTCCATTGATTTGCCTTTTGCTAATTCATCTACCAGCTTATCCAGCCACCGTATCTTCTGCATAAGCGGGTCTTCGATTTCCTCGACACGAATCCCACAGATTACTCCGGTTATTTTGAAAGCGTTCGGATTAATCTGAGGAGCTTCTGAAAAGAAGGTTTCAAAATCTGCTTCCTTGTCTATCTGTGACTGCAATCCCTGTTCATCGTAGCCTGTCAGCCATCTGATGACGGTATCGACCTCTTCTTTTGTGCGTCCCTTACGTTCAACCTTTTGAATATATAAAGGATAGACAATTGAAAATTTCATTTTATATACACGTTCTTTATTCATTCTTCATCCCACATTTTCATATGCTGATTAATAAAATGAGTGCTTCTCTTCGGAATGGATAATACTTATGTTCCCTTGAAGATGCACAATTGACAGCCGGAGCGTTGACAGGCCTCATCTGCTTCCCATCACCGCTCCCGGTGCCCAGGCATACCTAACGTCATGGATTATAACAATCCACGCTGTTTAGAATAATAAATCCTTTTTCTTCTTCAGCAGCTTCCCGCCGTTAACTATCAGGAATACGCCTGAAAATAACCCTGCTATGATCATAAGTATACCCAGCACAAGATTCCATACTCCCACCGATTTCATTGTCTTGTAAATCTTCTCTACCATTATTTTCCCTCCTGCTATAATATATTATATGGCTCCGTATTGCCTGTAGTATTCGTTAATTGCCGCATTAAGCGCATCATCTATAATAATTCTTCCCTTATAAGGTTTATTGTATAAATGTTCCACAACCTCATGCATTGTTACAATTGCTTTTGCCGGCATACCATAAGCCTCTTCCAGCTCGGACAGGGCGCTTTTACTTCCCTTGCCCCTCTCCATGCGATCTACGGATACAATGAGGCCTGTGATTTGAACGTCCGCCTGTGCCTTAAGTATCGGTACGACCTCATTAATGGAGGTTCCTGCCGTAGTTACATCCTCAATTATCACTACACGGTCGCCGTCTGCCAGGGGAGAGCCAAGCAATATTCCTGTATCGCCATGGTCCTTGATTTCCTTGCGGTTTGAACAGTATTTTATCTCCCTTCCGTATAGTGAGCTTATGGAAATTGCTGCTGCAACGCTTAAAGGTATTCCCTTGTAAGCAGGCCCGAACAGTACATCAAAATCAAGCCCGAAGCTTTCATTAATGGCTCTGGCATAATACTCGCCTAATTTTTGAAGCTGTAAGCCTGTCCTGTAAAAGCCCGTATTTATGAAAAACGGAGTTTTCCTGCCGCTCTTTGTAACAAAATCTCCAAACTTAAGAACCTGGCTATCCACCATGAACTCAATAAATTCCTTCTTATACTGTTCCATATCGTACCCCTGCCTATATTATTATTTTAGCTGATTATAAACTCATAAGCCATCAGCCATGCGTATTAAGGCCGTTCCACACATCCGATTAACTCATTGATGTCTTCAATACCCTGATCTTCCATGAAGCACTCTATTCCTTCGATAATCTCAACTGCTGCGGAAGGATTGATGAAATTAGCCGTACCTACCGCAACCATAGTGGCTCCCGCCATAATAAACTCAAGGGCATCCTCCGCATTCATTATGCCTCCCATGCCTATGACCGGAATGCTCACTGCCTTCGCGGCCTGATATACCATTCTGAGTGCAACAGGCTTTATAGCCGGCCCGGATAACCCTCCTGTAATATTGGCGAGCAGAAACTTTCTCTTATATATATCAATCCTTGTCCCCGTAAGGGTATTTATAAGGGAAACGGCATCGGCTCCTCCCGCCTCTGCAGCCTTTGCTATAGAGGTTATGTCAGTCACATTCGGGCTGAGCTTCATAATAATGGGCTGCCTTGCACAGTTTTTTATTCTTTTTGTGAGCAGCTCCACCTGACGGGGATCCTGTCCGAAGGAAATACCGCCTTCCTTTACATTAGGGCAGGATATATTAATCTCCAGCATATCAACATCGGTATCTGAAAGTCTTTGTACTGTCTCGCAATAATCATCGGCAGTTTTTCCAACAACATTTACTATGATTTTGGTATCATATTTTCTTAAGAAAGGAATATCCCGCCTGATGAACACATCAACGCCCGGATTTTGAAGCCCTATAGCGTTCAGCATGCCCCCATAGGTTTCCGCAATCCTTGGAGTGGGGTTACCGGGCCAGGGGATACTTGCTATTCCTTTGGTGGTGACCGCTCCAAGACGAGACAAATCTATATAATCACAAAATTCCATTCCGGAACCGAAGGTGCCCGAAGCGGTGGTAACAGGATTCTTAAACTGTATTCCGGCAATTGCTACTCCTGTATTCATAGCTCCACCTCATCTGCATAAAATACGGGACCGTCCTTGCAGACCCGCTTATTCTTAACATTGCTGTGAGAATCCACTTCTGTTGCGGTACAGACACAGCCAAGGCATGCCCCAACTCCGCATGCCATTCTTTCCTCCAGCGAAAGCTGAGCCCTTATACCAATCTCGGCAGCATATGCTTTCACAGCCTTAAGCATCGGAGCAGGTCCGCAGGCATATATAATATCCGGGCATAATTTATAAGCTCTTACAGCATCCATAACATTGCCCTGAATTCCGCGGCTGCCATCTTCAGTGGCTATATATACATTACCAAAGGGCAGGAATTCCTCATCAAGATATGTTTTATCCCTGTAGCCAAGAACAATGTCCTTATCGCACTTAAGCTCCCGTGCAAGCTCGAGGAGAGGCGGTATTCCCACTCCCCCGCCGATTATAAGCGCCCTAACTTTTCTTGTTACGTTTAGATTACTTGTTACGTTTACGTTGCTTGTCACATTTCCATTGCCTGCTGCATTTTGGTTGTTTACTTCGTTCCCGTTGCTTGCTGCATTCCCGTTACTTGCTGCGTCTCTGTTGTCTATAAGAAACCCGTTGCCAAGGGGTCCCATAACTTCAATACTGTCACCGGCTTCAAGCTGAGAGAATTCCCCGGTGCCTTTGCCCGCAATCCTGTATACAAGGCGTATAAGTCCTTTCTCCCGGTCGATGGCGCATATGCTGATTGGCCTTGGAAGCAATCTGCTTTTATCCTGGCAGTACAGATTGACAAACTGTCCGCTTCCTGNNATACGGGCTATTTCCCCCGCCTCAAGCCGCATGCTTAATATATCATCTGTAATTCTTACATTCTCCGTAATTACGGCTCTTATTTTAACTGCCGTTGCCATATATATCTCCTATCCGGCGGCATGAATATGCCGCTTTTCGTCTATCCTTTCAGGACCTTTACGTAAACCTTCCTGATTCTCGGACCGTCAAATTCCATAAAGTATATACCCTGCCACGTTCCAAGCACCAGCCTGCCGTTCTCAACAATCAATGTTTCCGAGAAGCCGATCATACTTGCCTTTATATGAGCCGCAGAATTGCCCTCGCTATGTCTGTAGCCGTCCGACAGCGGAACGAGCTTGTTAATCTCCATCATAAAATCCTTAACCACATCCGGATCCGCATTCTCATTGACTGTTACCGCTGCTGTGGTATGAGGGATATATACTATACATATTCCATTCTCTATACCGCTTTCCTTGACTATATCCTGCACCTTGCGCGTAATGTCAATCATTGCGGTATGAAGATCCGTTTTTACTCCAAAGCTATAATAGCCGCTCATGAAAAGCATCCCTTCCTTATCGTATATATTATAAGCAAATCGGAAGCAGAACACAACATGTCAACGATCCCTGACCTTCTTTCTTTTCATCAGAAATGCTGATAATGCCAGGAATAGCAGCCCGCTGACTAACAACATGATAAACTTCATCAGATCAGTTATCTCATTATCCCCCAGCTTAATTGTTATACCCATATACTCATAATAAGTATCTATTGCCTGCTTAGGAAGCCCTGCAAAGGTTCTGACCACAGCATCCTCAACGAATATCCTGCGCATCCAGGCACTGCCTGCACACATGGGGAACAGCATAAGTATCTTGCCGACAAAGTCCGGCATATATCCAATAGGTATGTACATCCCCGTGATAAAGCCTACCAGGGTACCTACAAGTGTGCTAAGGCCGCCGTATGAGCTTGGGGTATGCGCAAAGCTGGATAAAAAGAACATAAAACAGGTAGCCGAGAAGGAATTAAGAATAATCAATCCGATTATCCTAAGAGCCTGCATAGCCGTAATAATAGTCCCTCCCGTCATAAACATGAATATCTCTGACAAAACTACAGTACCCAGACTGAATATCATACTAAGTATGAATGCGGCTGTTACATAACCGCTAACCAGTACCAGCCTCGAAACCGGTGATACATAAAAGGTCCCCAGGCGATTATTATATTCATCCTCTATCATAAGGCCGATAACACCCAATGAAACCGTTACCCCGTTTACAACGGTTATCCCGGCTATTATCATGGATAACACCAGATCCCTGGCATTCTTATCATCAAGCAGCGGGTCCCTTACTCCGCTTATAAGCTGATTGGCAGGGATATTGGCAAGTCCGGGCATTTTATCCATATCCCTTAAAACACCCTTGACGATATCAACATTCATATCTCCCAGGAAAACCAACATCAGCAATATTATAATCAGCATTGACAGGGAGGAATAAAATACATTCTCCTTATTCCTGCAATATACCAGCATGTTCCTGTATACCAAAGCTCTTAAGGTTTTCATATTATTTGCCTCCTATTCGGCATCCGGCAGCTGCTTGCCGGTTACTTCTATAAAAACATCATCCATTGTTCCCTGCAGCACTTCGAAGGCTGTAATCCACGGTTTTAGTTCGTTAAGCACAGGAATTGCCGACATGGTATCAGGGATATATAAGGTCAAGTGATTGCTCTTTTCCTTAAAATCAAGTCCGAGTTTTACGACAATCTCCGTTATCCTCTCATAATTATCGGCAAACACTCTGATTCTGTCGGAGGCGTAGGTTTGCTTCAGCATTGTCGGAGTATTATATGCAACGATTTTACCGCTGTCTATGATTGCCACATGCCGGGCTCTCGCAGCTTCCTCCATATAATGGGTGGTAAGGAAGATTGTCATATGCTGTTCCTTCCTTAGCCTTTCAATGCATTGCCATACGAGTCTCCTGGTCTGCGGGTCCAGACCGGTGGTAGGTTCGTCCAGGAATAAAATATCAGGACGGTTCATTATAGCCCGCGCAATTTCACATTTTCTCTTCTGTCCTCCCGACAGCTCCTGATACTTTCTGTTCAAAATGTCGCCTATATCCAGGAAATCACTTACCATAGACAGGTTTTCCCGAATTCTGCTCCTGTTTTGCTCATACAGATAACCCCTTGTCATGAGATTCTGTGTTACTGTAAGTTTACCGTCAAGACTGTTGCTTTGAAATACCACACCTATTCTGGCACGGATACTATCGTTATCGCTGCCCAGCTTATATCCGCACAGGCTGGCCTCTCCGCTGTCCTGGGAATACAAGGTGCATAGCATATTAATTGTGGTGGTCTTACCTGCTCCGTTAACACCTAAAAATCCGAACAGTTCCCCCTTCTCCACATTGAAACTAATGCCATCCACCGCTTTGACTTCACCAAAATGCTTTACAAGGTTCTCTACGCATATAGCATTATCCATTTCACCCATACTCCCTTCCGGATGCAAGAATTTCCTATCAAATAATATATTCATAATATACTTTATTGCTTTGAAAAATGCAATAAAAACATATATTTGCAGATAATACTATATAAAAATATGAAGTGGAGATATCGGTATGAGGCTAACTAATTACATTCCCAAGGATAAATGCTTTGACAATACTTTAAGGCTGCTGCTTGAGGGTTATAATTTTATTCCCAACCGCTGCCATAAGCTAAAATCAGATTTATTTATAACAAGGCTTATGGGCCGTAAGGTAATATGCATGAGCGGTAAGAACGCCGCAACACTCTTTTATGACAGGATGTTATTCACCAGAAAAGGAGCCATACCCCGGCGCATCCGGAAAACTCTGTTCGGAGAAAAGGGAATACAGACCCTTTGCGGTCCGCAGCACCTGCACAGGAAGAAAATGTTTGCAGGTTTTATGACTCCAGCCTCTATTAACAGGCTTGCTGAGATTTTTCGCAGTGAATGGCAGCGCAGCGCAAGACGGTGGCTGGATGCGGACAGGATATGCTTATTTGACGAAGCTGCGCTTATGTTATGCAGGGCAGCCTGCAGATGGACACATGTCCCCTTAAAAAGATGTGAAGCATGGCAGCGCTCCAGGGATTTTTCTGCAATGGTGGACGCTTTCGGTGCAGTGGGTCCAAGGCATTGGAAAGGACGGTGCGCGAGGAAAAGAACTGAAAGGTGGATAACGGGAATAATCCATAAGGTCCGTACAGGAAGGCTTGACATACCTCAAAACTCAATACTGCATCAAATAGCCTTCCATACAGGTCTTGACGGAAGGCTTCTGGATGCTAAAACTGCTGCAGTTGAAATAATTAATATTTTAAGGCCGATAACAGCTATTGCCACCTATATAACCTTTGGTGCGCACGCCATGAAGATACATCCGGAATGCCGGGAAAAAATCCAGAAAAAGGATGGCACTTATACTGAAATGTTTGTGCAGGAAGTGCGCCGTTATTATCCCTTTGGTCCCTTTCTTGGCGCAAGGGTGCGTAATTATTTCATATATAAGAACTACCTCTTTAAAAGGGGGACCTTAGTCTTTCTTGATATATATGGAACCAATCATGATCCCCGCATATGGAAAAAGCCATGGCATTTCATACCTGAGCGCTTCCGGAAAAGAGACATTAGCCCCTATGATTTTATACCACAGGGCGGCGGGGATATGCTTAAAGGAACCAGGTGCCCCGGTGAGCAGATTGCAATAGAGCTTATGAGGATCAGCATGGATTATCTTGCCAACCGCCTTGAATATACCGTCCCTGTGCAAAAGCTTAAAATCAGCTTAAGAAGAATACCAACTCTGCCTAAAAGCAGGTTTATAATGGAAGGCATTAAACGCAAGGATTGACTTGTCACCGGCATTACATCCAGGCTTGCTTTAGGTCCTCCCTCATATCCAGCACGGCCTGCCTGGAGGCATCCGCATAGGCTTTTTCACCGAAGCCTTCGTATGCCTTAAGCTTATATGCCGCTATTATTCCCCGTGACGAGTTCACTATTGCCCCGAGGCCGTCCTTATTAAAGTAGGGTTTTAAATCCTTAGCCTTCCCTCCCTGGGCTCCGTAACCCGGTACCAGTATGAAGGTCCTTGGCATAATCGAACGGAGTATCCTTCCCACCTCGGGATAGGTTGCTCCCACTACGGCTCCCACATAGCTGTAGCCTTCACCCATATGGAGCATCCCCCATTCGGCCACCTTCTCTCCGACAAGCTCATAAAGCGGCCTGCCGCATGTCAGCTGATCCTGAAATTCACCGCTGGATGGGTTGGAGGTCTTGACAAGCACAAATATGCCCTTGCCCTCTTTCTTGCATACATTAATAAAAGGAAGAATACCATCGGAGCCAAGGTATGGATTAACGGTTATAAAATCCTCATCAAAACCCTTAAATTCCTTCCCCCTGATTGCAATCCTGCCAAGATGACCGGTTGCATAAGCCTCCGATGTTGAGCCTATATCGCCTCTCTTAACATCTCCAATGACGATCAGGCCCTTGCTTTTAGCATATTCAATTACCCTCTTATAAATTACCAGGCCTTCAGGTCCGAACTGCTCATACATGGCAACCTGAGGCTTGACTGCAGGCACCAGATCATATACAGCATCTATTATGCCTTTGATATAAACCCATATTGCCTCGCATATGCCTTCTATATTCCCGCCATATTCCTTAAATGCTTTATCAATTATGAAGCCCGGTATATAATCCGGCATGGGATCAAGTCCGACAACCACCGGCGCTTCAAGCTGCTTAATTCTCTCTGCAAGCCTGTTAATCATATTATCATCCTTACTTATTATGTTTTATAATAAACTTTACCCAAGTCAAGGACACTAATAAGGATGTCCGCAGAGCGGGTCCGCTCTATTATTAACTGTTTACAATCCAGGGTATAGTTTATAAGTCGTTGACACTTTCATTACACATTTAAGATATATCAATTACTATAATAGTTATATACAATCCTTCCGGAAACTATGGTGTATAATATCCTCCCGTATACCATTCTTCCGTGGAAGGGGGTATTTCTTCCCTTTGAGAAGAAGCTTTCCCTGTCAATTTGATAATGTTCATCCGGGTCGGCTATCACTATATCCGCCATCCATCCCTCGCTTATACAGCCTCTCTCAATACAGGCAAGCCTGGCAGGAAATGTGCTTATTCTCTCTACCATCTGATATGGTGTCAGATAACCGGTTTTGACAAGTTCGGTAAGAGAAAGTGCAAATGCTGTTTCAAGCCCCACTATACCAAAGGGGGCATCAAGCATTGAGCCTGCCTTTTCCTCAGCGGAATGAGGAGCATGATCCGTGGCAATTACCTCGATAATACCGTCCCTCAAGGCTTCCTTCAAAGCTCTGACATCCTCAGGGGATCTAAGCGGAGGATTCATCTTGAAATCGGAATCGTCCTCTGTTATATCCTCCTCACTCAGGGTAAAATGATGCGGACAGCACTCCGCCGTAACAGGCAGCCCTTCCTGCTTTGCACCGGCAAGCAGCTTTATGCTTCCTGAGGTTGATACATGGCACAGGTGAAGTCTTGCCCCGGTTTCCTCTGCAAGCTTAATATCCCTGTCAACTATAACCTCCTCGGACTCTTTGCTTATTCCTGGAAGCTTAAGCTCCTCCGCCTTGCGGCCTGCATTTATTACGCCGCTACCTGCAAGGCTTTTATCTTCACAATGGGCAAATACCGGAATATCGTATTGCCTTGCCAGCTGCATCCCTCTTGTATACAGCTCTGAATCCATGACGGATTTTCCATCCTCGCTTATGGCTATTGCACCGGCCTTCACCATACCTTCTATATCGGCAAGCTCAAGGCCTTCCTGCCCCTTTGTGACGGCACCTATCGGCAGGACATTTATCACGGCTTCCCTGCTTGCCTTTTCAAGTATCTCCTTCACTCTGTCAGGATTATCCGTTACCGGCATGGTATTCGGCATTGCGCATATGGTGGTGAAGCCTCCTGCTGCTGCCGCCATTGCACCTGTTTTTATAGTCTCCTTATGCTCGTATCCAGGCTCTCTGAGATGTACATGCAAGTCCACAAATCCGGGCATAACATATTTTCCTGTAGCATCAATAACCAGATTATCCTCCTCCGGCTGAATTTCCCTGGCCACCCTTGTGACCATTCCCTCCGATATCAGGACATCATATAGTCCTTCCCTGCCTGCTCCCGGATCAATAACATATCCATGTCTTATAAGTATCTTCAAACTGTCCCCTCCCTGAGATAGTTTTTGATTATATATTAACAGGCCTTCCTTGCCTGTGCTTTATGAAAGCTCGCTATATTCCGCTCCGTCGTCTAAAGGCAGCTGCCCGGTCCTTTCTATATCCTCAAGGATATTCTTGCTTATGTAATCGGCAAATTCATCTCTTTTTATCCATGCATAACCCGACAACTCTTCAGAAATCACTACCGCCTCGCAGGCAGCAAGACAAAGGTATGCAATTCCGATATTGAATACATCTCCGGTTGTAAATGACCATGTGTAAAGGGTTCTTTCCACTTCCACCGTAAGCTGCGTCTGCTCATAAACATTCCTGACTGCAGCTTTCTCCGGATCCTCCATAAAGTCTATTGTACCGTCAATGAATTGCCATTGATACGGCAGATCAACACGGTCATCATACCATTTTTTGACCACCAGATATTTCTCACCGTATTTTACAATTCCCTTAACCATAATCCTGTATTTGTTCATTACATCACCTTCCTGATCCCATATAGTCCTGGTTTTATCATGCCTGTCTGCTTTGCTTATCTGTCTGTCATAAATATATGCTTATCTGTTATTTATCTTATTTAATCCCGTCTGCCCGCTAATTCTTACTTTATCTGCCCCGCCAGATAATTTATAAACTGCTGGGCGCTCCTTCCGGTCATTCCCCCATGTGAGAGCTCCCATCTGTCGGCCTCGTAAAGCAGCTCCTCCTCTGTAAGCCATGAAATGCCCTGACTTTTTGCCAGGCCGGCTACAATTTTCCAATATTCCTTCCTTGATGGAGCAGGAAAATTAATGGTTATCCCGAAACGATCAGCAAGTGACAGCTTCTCCTGCATGGTGTCAGAACGATGTATCTCATCGCTGCTATCCATATCCGTGCGGTCGCTCCATGTTTCACGTATAATGTGCCTGCGGTTGGAGGTGGCATATATCAGGATATTATCCGGTTTAATCTCAAGCCCGCCTTCTATTATGGCTTTCAGATATTTATAATCGGTTTCAAATTCCTCAAAGGACAAATCATCCATAAAAATGATGAATTTATAGTTTCTGTTCTTAATCTGTGAAATAACCTCAAACAGATCCTCGAACTGATGCCTGTATATTTCAATCATCCTTAAGCCTCTGTCCCCATATTCATTCAGGATGGCTTTGACAGCAGTGGATTTGCCGGTGCCGCTGTCTCCGTACAGCAGTACATTATTTGCTCTTCTTCCTTCCACAAAGGCTGTGGTATTCTCAAGAAGCTTTTTCTTCTGAAGCTCATAACCGACCAGATCGGACAGCCTTACCTCCAGGGTATTGGTTATCGGCAATATTTTAACCTCACCGTTATCCCTTCTAATTCGGAAGGCCTTATTAAGCCCGAATTTGCCCACGCCATTATTCTTATAGAAGGCAACAGCAATATCGAATATGTCATTCTCATCCGCTGCTTTCTTAATTTTGCAGCTTAATTGCCTTATCCTGTCACTGATACTTCTATTATGCGGCATGGTGCTGTTCCCCATTGATTTGTAGCCGGATATTATTGAGAAACAGTTGATTCCAAGCTCCTTCTCAAGAGTGTCGAAGTCATAATCAAATAAAGCTTTAAATATCTTGAAATCGCTTCTGGCAAGCCCGGCAACAGTTCCGTCTTCGACTTGCGCTCTTTCACAGGCAATACTGAACGGATTCTCATTGCTTATAATCAGATAAGCAAGATAATTCTGCCACAGGTTGCCGTCAACATCATATATTGCAGCCATATCCAGCAGTCTGTTGATTAAGGAGTATATATCCGATATAATTTCTTCCTTCTCCATTCCGGCAGCCCTGCCTTCACTCTTAAGGCTGTCATATCTCCTGATAATATCTGCAAGTCTTACAAGGAAGCAGTCCTCCCCCAGGTTCTTATATACTGCAAGCTTTGATATCAATCTGTACATTCTGTTACATCCTTTCAGGTGCCTCGATGCCGAGCAGGTCAATTCCAGCAAGCATTATATCATGAACCAGTGTTATAAGCGCTATCCAGGAATACTGCTTTTGCTTGTCCTCCTCGGTAATTATTTTTGTATCATGGTAAAAGCTGTTGAAGGCATAGGCCAGCTCATACAGGTATTGACATATCCTGTGGGGAGCCAGCTCCTCATATGCAGCCGTGACCATGTCACTGTATCTTGACAGCTTAAGCATAAGCTCCCTTTCCGGGAGAACTGATGCCGGAAGTATCGTATAATGTGCAATATCCTCCTTATTGCCGATGGTTTGTCTAAACTTCGCCAGTATGGACTTTATACGTACTATTGTGTAGAGTATATAGGGTCCTGTATCCCCTTCAAAGGAGGTAAAGCGGTCCATATCAAATATATAATCCTTGGAAGCCTGATTGGACAAATCAGCATATTTTAAGGCTGCAAGGCCAACCATTACAGCGACCTTCCTTGCTGCAGCTTCATCCATGCTCCTGTTCTCCATGATCTTTTCATAAACCTTATCATTTATGCTGTCAACCAGGTGCTCAAGACGCATAACTCCGCCTTCTCTGGTCTTAAAAGGCTTGCCGTCCTTGCCGTTCATGGTACCGAAGCCGATAAAATCCAACCTGGTATCCTTGTGAACAAGCCCGGTCTTTCTTGCGCATCGGAAAATAGTTTCAAAGTAAAGCTCCTGTCTCTTGTCAGTCATATATATGAGCCTGTTCGGGGAAAACAGCATCATTCTCTCTACTATGGTTGCAAGATCCGTAGTATTATACAGAGTAGCGCCGTCAGATTTTAATATCATACATGGCGGAATTTCCCTGGTATCCGTATCCTCCTTAACATCCACCACAAGCGCTCCCTCGCTGAGCTTTGCATAGCCCTTATCCTTAAGATAGGCAATCATGTCCGGAATATAGGGCTGGGCATCGCTTTCAGCCTTCCACAGATCAAAGGACACATTCAGACTTGTGTAAACCCTTTTCAAGTCCTTTATGGATACGTCCCTTATATGATTCCATAAAGCCACATAACCTCTGTGGTTATTCTGCAGCTCATAGGTGATTTGCTTGGCTTCCTCTCTGAACTGCTCATCCTCCTTGCTTAAGGCCGATGCTGCAGGATAGTATTCCTCCAGCTCGGATATCGTAAACGGTGCTTCCTCTGGATATTCGCCGGTAAAGGAGTCGTCGAAGTACACCAAATCGGGCTTCCTCCTCTTAAACTCAGCTATAACAAGGCCCATTGGTGTACCCCAGTCACCCAGATGCGCGTCTCCGATAACCTTGTTGCCCATATATCTGAATATTCTCTTTAAGCTCTCCCCTATTATAGCCGAACGTAAATGTCCCACATGAAGAGGCTTTGCAATGTTTGCTCCGCCGTAATCCATGACCACCGTTATCGGGTGCTCTTCTCCCTCACATCCGAAATTTTCTGCCTTTGCCATGTCATTCACATATCCGGCCAGGTATTCGTCGCTCAGGGTTATATTAATAAAGCCCGGCATAACCGCATTTACATTGCTAAACATCGGATTGCCCTGCAAATCCTGAGCTATCTCTTTAGCAATATTAATAGGGGCTTTCCCGTACTGCTTAGCTGCGGAAAGTGCGCCGTTGCACTGGTATTGGCACAGATCCGGCCTGTTGGAAAGGGTTGCATGTCCATATTTTCCTTCATAGCCGTTCTTTTCAAATACCTGTGAGACTGTATCAGTTATCAGTTCAATTATCTTTTTCATAATGCCCTCCGTTTGTACGTCTTAACTTAATCAATACTTTAGCATAGAAGTATAAAAATGTCATCCTAATTTTACTATCGGTTCCCCTCTGCGGATGCATAACAGAATGATTGTATATAAGCTGCATGAAACAGGAATATTTTTTCAGCGCTGTAACTGATTAGGAATTTAATTTGAAAAAACATGCCATTTTTTTAAATTTGGACTATTATTTTCGGATATTATGTTGTATATTATAATATATATGTACATTCTATGAATAAATATGTACATGCCTGTTCACAACTTAAGACTTGCATTAACATTTTCTTAATAATATGCAGGCGTGGGGGGGCCGATTGGCTAATCATTATTAGATGTTTGATTTATTAACACAATCGCGAAAGGAGAAATAGCATGTTCGAGCAGTACTTTGGGAATTACATAGTTGAAAAGAATTTAATTTCTCAGGCACAGCTGGATAGCGTTATGGCTAATCAACATGCACTAACTACAAAACTGGGGTTGATTGCCGTTTCCGAGAAATTACTTACCGCCAAACAGGCGGAGGAATTAAATGAGCTGCAAAAGCAGATGGACAAGCGTTTTGGGGACATTGCCGTTGAAAAAGGATATCTTTTGAAGGAAGAAGTCAACTATCTTCTTAACCTGCAGGGCAGCCCATATGTTAAATTCGTTCAGGCTTTGACAGATAGCGGTTTTATGACAATAGGCGAAGTAGAAGAAGCTCTTGAAAACTTTAAAAAGGATAACGGTTTCTCGGATACGGACCTTGAAGCAATTAAATCAGGCGACATTGATCGTATTATTCCAATATTTGTTGATCTCGACATTCCCTTCGGCAGTGAATGCGTAAGCCTTGCCATAAGAAATATTGTCCGTTTTATAAGCAATAAAATCATGCTTAAGAAATCCTACAAAGCCAGGACATATTCATTTGGCAACCTTGCATGCCAGCAGCTTATCGGTGATAATGATATTTTCTTAGGCTTTGCGGGACAGGATAAGGAGCTGCTGACCATTGCAGGCCCCTATGCCAGAGAAGCTTTTACGGAAATGGACGATGATGCATTTGATGCCGTATGTGAGTTCATTAATTGCTCAAACGGATTATACGCATCAAAGCTCAGCCATGAAAATATTAATCTTGATATGACACCTCCTGTATACTACTCCGGAAAGACTATTGTAGCTAAAGATGATATGCTTATTGTCCCTGTTGTCATCAATGGTAAACAGACAGATTTGCTTGTTGCTGCAAATCAAAAAGTTCAGATAAACTAGGAGGTAAATTAACATGGCAAGGATACTGTTAATTGACGATTCGAAAACTTCCCGGAAGATATTGCGAAGTATACTTGAGGAAAACGGACATGAAATTATCGGGGAAGCAGTCAATGGTGAAGAGGGTGTAAGCAAGTTCATGGAGCTTAATCCGGATATTACTACGATGGATATTACCATGCCGGTCATGGATGGGCTTGAAGCTCTGAAGAAAATAATGAGCATCGATAAAAAGGCCAAGGTGGTCATGGTAACAGCGGCAGGCCAGAAGACAAAGTTGGTGGACGCAATAAAATACGGAGCTGCAGAGTTTTTGGCAAAGCCCTTTGAATCCGAGCAAATCGTAGATATTATAAATAAAGTAGCGCAATAATATTCAAAGGTGCTTAAATGATATCATATATCATTTTAAGCACCTTTTTATGTAATCTTATTTCTTCTCTTTTCTTTTAAAAGCTACTCCTGGGGATTAACCGGCATTATAACTGCTGCGACCAGATAAACTACCAGACCTAAGAAAAATGCGCCTAAAATCACCCATAACAGACGTATTATTGTAGGGTCTACATTAAGGTATTCTGCAATTCCCCCGCATACTCCGCATATCATTTTATTCTTATTTGATCTGTATAATCTTTTTGGCTCCATTATCCTTCCTCCATTTCTTCTTTATTATACCATATAATGGTATTTGTGAATATAGTATATTCTTGACTTGGCTTATCTAAAGTCTATGGAAATATTGCCTATTTCGCACTCCAAATTGAAGAATCCCAGATTTCCTCCGTCAAATTCCCTTTCCCGCATTGCTCCGTGATAGCTTCTTCCGTTAATATATATACTTCCTAATACGGTTTCAGCTTCATATGAATAATCATCCTCATAAGCATCAAGCTCCAGTTTAACTCTTCCGATACTGCAGTCAACCTTGTTCTTACCTGTAACTATCCCTTCAAGCTCTACGTCTCCCACTCCGCATTTTATTGTTATGTCTTCAGCCTCCAGATCAGAAATTACCAAATGTCCTGTACCGATATTATAGTCCGAGCCCTCAGGTATCACAAGGCCGTCCACCAGCAGCTCACCTGCATCAACACTGAAGCTTCCTGTCCGGGCACGGATGTTTTCGCCTTGCAGCCTGCCGGCGCTGATATTAAAAATTAACTTATCAGCTTCAAATCCTTTAGGAACGGTAATGTCTATATCAGGCGAATATTTATCTCCGTAAGCCGTAAGCAAGGGAAGCTTAAGGCCAAAGACTTTCACTACGTTTGTGGCTTTTTCGCTGATTTTCCATATGCCATCGGATACCTGAGAAGTAAATTCACTGTCAACCAGCAGATTGCGGGCGTCAATACTGAAGCTGTCGCCCTCTCTTATACTTACATCCGCATATTGTACATCAATTGTAATTGCCTTAACACCTTCGTAGCTTTCATCAAAGGAATATCGTTCTCCTTTCCTTATCACATAACCGCTGCTAATGACAATTACCAGCATTACACAGCCCGATATAATTGCTGCTATACTGATATACAGCAGAACTTTCACAAATTTACTCATGCTGCCACCCTCCTGTTCTCAAAGGGAAGCCTTATCAGCTTCACAATGCCTCTGATCATTGCCGGAAGTACCTTGCAGCAAAGCAGAATGCTGAAAATTAAGAACATTATTCCAAGGCCGAAGGTTACAAGGCCGCTTCCGCAAAATGCCAGACCGGCCAGGGAAACACCCAAATTGACAAGACCGATTATTATAAGTGAAAGTCCAATGCAAATCATAACCGCTCCGGCTATACCCAAGCCTATGAACAGAGCAAATATGGCTGCAGCAACTCCGAACAATACTCCGAATACGGAAAAGAATAAAGGAATCCCCACCGGAATAGCAAAGATGCATAACAGCACAATAAGCACTATCCTGGATACGTCATTTCCTTTGGCGGATGTCCCTCCGGCCGCTTTGCCGTAAGTCCACCCATTGCTTCCACTTCCGGTTTCCTGACCGTCTTCCTGTCCGGTCTGTCCTGTCTGTCCGGCTTCCTGTGAATTGCAGCCTCCCGCAGTGTCAGCCTGTTCCCCACCGGCGGTTTGTTCTTTCTTTTCCAACTCGAATTTTTCATCCGTATATACAGTATCCTTATACCCGGTTTCCGTAAAATTGCCTCGGTTTATCTGCTCCCTGGCATCCATGTTCAAATCGGCCTTTATGATTGCGGCAACCTGTGACGGTGAACCCAGCTCCTTGAGTACTTCATCCTCATGCTCTATACCGGCATCATCCAGATAATTATTATAGTATTGGATGGCTTCCGCTTTCTCATCCGATGGAATATCAGACAATAACTCCTCAAGCTCTTTCATGAATTCCAACCGTGTCATCATTTCACTCCCCCAAATATGTTATTGATTTTATTGCTGTAACTAATCCATTCATCCCTGTATAGCCTGAGCTGAACCATTCCTGTATCGGTGATTTTATAATAACGCCGGTTCCTGCCCCCATACTCCATGTCGTATACCTCAAGGCAAGCCTCCTTTTGAAGTCTTCTAAGTACAGGATACAGTGTCGATTCGGATATCTCAATAACCTTCCGCACTTCCTGTGTCAGATTATAACCATAGGTTCCTTCCGGTTCCTTGGAAACAACAGCAAGTACAATAGCATCCAGTAATGCTGAACCGGTATTAAAAACCATTATGCCCACTCCTTTCCGTTAGTGGCTTGCATATTAATAATATTATATGCTAGGCAATACTATACACCATATAATATTATATGTCAATACAATATTATAAAAATAATTATATTCATACTTACATTTTTTGATTTACATAATTATTATTTAGCCTCTTAAATGAAACTTGTATCGAGTGTTCATAAACTTAATCAGCAGTATAACAGAACCATATAAAGAAAAATACTTCCCTAAAATCAAGCTAACCACACCATCTTCTGCTGGTGATACTTGCTTTTCAGGGAAGTATTTATATATTAGTGTACTGCTTAAGTTTACCTTATGCTGCTGCTATTGCATTCTATGGGGCTGCTTTATATTAATAGATATGATATTCTCTTGATTATTGTATTTTGATTTTGCTGCTGCCCCTTCTGCACTTTTTTACAACACATCGTAGCCCTGGTCCTCGATTTCAGCTTTGATTTGCTCAAGTGATACCCGGCCGGGATCATAATCCACTTCAACTGTCTTATCTTTCAGACTTACCGTAACCTTGTCAACACCGTCCAAAGCTCCTACCGCTCCCTTAACAGCATTTTCGCAATGGGAGCATGACATTCCTTCCACCTTTAGAATTATATTTTCCATCATCGTTCCTCCTTAATACTTTTTTTATGCACATGAATTAATGATACGGTTTGAACCTTTTAAGCCTGAGCGCATTTGTTACTACCGATACCGAACTGAAAGCCATGGCTGCAGCCGCAAACATGGGATTAAGAAGCGGTCCTCCGAATAGATGCAGAATGCCGGCAGCTATAGGGATTCCGGCGGTATTATAACCAAATGCCCAGAATAAGTTCTGCTTTATATTCCTTATAGTGCTTTTGCTTAAATGAATTGCTGTGGGGACATCCATCAAGTTGCTTCTCATCAGCACGATATCGGCTGACTCAATTGCAACATCCGTTCCTGAACCTATAGCCATGCCAATATCGGCTTGGACAAGAGCCGGAGCATCATTGATGCCGTCACCGACCATGCATACCCTTCTGCCCTCTGTCTGGAGCTTCTTAACCTCGCCGGCCTTGTCCCCGGGAAGCACCTCGGCCAGAACACGCTCTATACCGACCTGCCTTGCTATTGCCTCGGCAGTTTTACGGTTGTCACCCGTTATCATTGCCACCTCGATACCCATGTCCTGAAGCTTTTTTATCGCCTTTATACTGCTTTCCTTGACAACATCGGCTACAGCAATTATGCCTGCTATTTTTCCTTCAGCTGCAATAAACATGGGGGTTTTCCCTTCTCCGGCCAATGTATCCGAGCTGCCCTTAAGCTCACCAAGCTCAATATTCCTGTCGTCCATAAGCTTCTTATTACCGATAAGTACGGCTTTGCCATCTATTATAACCTCAATGCCATGACCTGGTATGGCATTGAAGCTGTCAACCTTCAGTATTCCCAGACCATCCTTCTGCGCTCTCCTTACAATAGCCTCTCCAAGGGGGTGCTCGGAGACCTTCTCTCCCGATGCCGCAATTTGCAGAAGACTTTGAGCACTGATGCCGGATGCCGGAATGATATCGGTTACCTCCGGCTTCCCCTCGGTAATCGTGCCTGTCTTATCAAGCACTATAGTATCGATTTTATGGGCAGTTTCCAGGGCTTCACCGCCCTTAATCAGTATGCCGTATTCGGCACCCTTGCCTGTACCCACCATGATTGCCGTCGGCGTTGCAAGGCCAAGCGCACATGGGCAGGCTATTACCAGTACCGATATGAATATTGTAAGTGAAAATGAAAGTCCGTTGCCTGTCAAAAGCCATCCGAGGAAAGCCAGAAAAGCTATTATTACTACCACTGGTACAAAATAACCTGATACAATATCAGCCATCTTTGCTATAGGAGCTTTTGATCCCTGTGCTTCCTCCACCAGCCTGATTATCTGTGCAAGTACCGTATCGGCACCTACGTTAGTTGCCTTATAGGTAATGGATCCGTTATTGTTTATGCTTGCAGCATATACCTTATCTCCTGCTTTCTTGTCAACAGGTATGCTCTCCCCGGTCAGCATTGCCTCATCCACGGATGTGTTACCGTCAATAACTATTCCATCAACAGGCAGCTTCTCACCAGGCTTAACAAGAATAATATCCCCTGCTTCCACCTCGTCGATAGGTATTACCGCCTCCTTGCCTTCCTGGATAATGGTTGCGGTCTTCGGAGCCAGGCCCATAAGCTTCTTAATTGCATCCGAGGTCCTGTTCCTTGACCTTGTTTCAAAGTACTTGCCAAGAAGAATAAGGGCTATTATAACTCCGGCTGTTTCGTAATACAGGCCCTCCACAGCCATATGGCTGCCTCCTGCTATACGAATGGTATTATATACGCTGTATATTATAGCAGCCGAGGTTCCGATTGCGACAAGCGAATCCATATTCGGGCTTTTTGCAATAAGCGCCTTGAATCCAACCGTATAAAACTTATAACCTGCTGTTATGATTGGAATTACCAGGCCTGCCTGCAGGAGGGCATATCTGAGCGGCTGCATCATCGGATCAAAAAATTCTGGTATCGGAAAAGGCCACCACGATATCATCGGCGCCATAGCAAAATACAATAATACAAGCCCGAATACCGCCGATATAATGAATTTTATTCTCAGGATCTTTATTGCCCTTTGCTTCTCAAGCTTATCGCTGTCTATCGCCGCATCCTTCTCAGTATCCATTGGCTTATATCCCAGCTTTTCTATCGCCTGCCTGATTCCGGACAGCCTTATCAGCTGCGGATCATATTCCACATAAGCCTTCTCTGATGCCAGATTGACATTAATGCCGGAGACTCCGGAAAGCTTTCTGAGGGATTTTTCTATACGCTGCGCACATGCCGCACAGGTCATGCCGCCTATTTTAATAGTTTCTTTTTTCATGATGTCTCAGCCTTTCTATATATTTATTATATACTTCGGCAACTTTATTATGTGCCGTTTACCCCACCCCTGTGGGGTGTTCCTTATAATAATATTTTATTCCTTTTATATATAATTGTCAATAAGCAATATAGATTAACCGATGCTTTCAATGTAGATTAACCAATGCTTTCAATATAGATTATCCGGTGCTTTCAACTTATGATTTAAATCGTCAATAACGGTAATCCTGCTGTGAATCATGTCCACCTGGCAGCTATAGGCATTACCCTGTTCTCCGGCATATCCCATGTTTTCCGAAGCAGTCGGAAAATAATTGAACAGCCTGAAAATACCCGGGCTGTTCATTATTATATATAATATCAGGACTATTACAGCAAATCCCAAGAGCCTGCTTCCTTAAAGTCAGCATTCTTATTTTTCTTTCGCCAAGCTCCTTGGGGTTTTTTATGAGCTAATCAATCTTTTTAATTACAGCCTTAATTTGCTGCAGGCTTACTAATACAGCATTGTGAATAGCATATGAAAAGCCATATCACATGCATATATGATTTTTACCATATTCCCTGCGCAAGCATAGCATTTGCAACCTTTTCAAAGCCTGCAATATTGGCACCTACTACATAATCGCCTGCTGCGTCATATCTCTTAGCGGCTTCATCAAGGTTATGGAAAATATTAACCATAATCTGCTTGAGCTTTGCATCCACTTCTTCGAAGGACCAGTTTAGCCTCTCACTGTTTTGAGTCATCTCAAGAGCCGATGTAGCAACGCCTCCGGCATTGGCAGCCTTGCCCGGAGCGAAGAGCACACCGTTCTCCTGCAGATACTTTGTTGCATCCAGCGATGTAGGCATATTGGCACCTTCCGCAACGGCTTTGCAGCCATTTGCAACCAGTTCCCTGGCATCCTCAAGCAGCAGCTCATTTTGAGTTGCACATGGAAGTGCAATATCACATTTTATGCTCCATACGCCTCTGCCCTCATGGTATTCGGCCTTCGGCCTTAATGCCTTATATTCCGAAATACGTGCACGCCTTACTTCTTTAATATTCTTAAGAACCTCAACATCAATTCCGTCCGGATCGTATATCCAGCCGTTGGAATCGCTTGCTGTTACAACCGTAGCGCCAAGCTGATGGGCCTTTTGTATTGCGTATATTGCCACATTGCCGGAGCCTGATACGACTATGGTCTTGCCCTTAATATCAATGCCGTTGCATTTAAGCATCTCTTCCGTAAGATAGAGAAGGCCATACCCGGTAGCTTCCGTTCTGACAAGGGAGCCGCCGTAGGACAATCCCTTGCCGGTAAGCACTCCTTCATAGGTTCCCCTTATCTTTTTGAACTGTCCGAACATGTATCCGATTTCCCTTGCGCCCGTTCCGATATCGCCTGCAGGCACATCCATGTCCGCTCCGACATACTTATAAAGCTCGGTCATAAAGCTTGTGCAGAATGCCAGCACCTCACGGTCCGACTTACCCTTCGGATCAAAATCGGAACCGCCCTTGCCCCCGCCGATCGGGAGTCCCGTCAGGGAATTCTTAAATATCTGTTCAAATCCCAGGAACTTAATTATACCCAGATTAACGGATGGATGCAGCCTGAGACCTCCCTTATAGGGGCCTATTGCATTGTTGAACTGGACACGGTAGCCGGTATTAACCTGTACCCTGCCGCTGTCGTCAACCCACGGCACCCTGAACTTAATCTGTCTGTCGGGCTCGACAATTCTTTCAAGCAGCGCTTCCCTTCTATAAACCTCTTCATTTGCATCCACAACAGGACGCAGTGACTCCAATACCTCCCTGACAGCCTGGTGGAATTCGGGTTCTGCCGGATTCTTTCTAACAACCAGTTCTATTACCTCATCAACATATCCCATATTATCTCTCTCCTTTTTATTTTTTCCGGTAAATATCAAAGCGCTCATACCGCATGGAATTTTTAAGGGGAAGAAAATCCATAGCTAAATTGAATTTTCTCCGGAATTTAACATAACAAAAAAGGCGCAATTAAAATAACAAATGCGCCTTTGAATTTGTTTGTTATATTATAACCACCTTTATAACTAATTGCAAGTATATTATATGATAATTTTACGCCTCAATCGATAAAATAAATTAGACATTTTAACATATATTTAATATACTATCCCATATACAGCGCAATTTATGCTATAATCCAGGAATATAAATACTAATATCCTGCATGTTTTTCAACTTAGTATCCAAATAGTTTAACAGGGACGTGAAAGATAATCAATGGCACTTGATGGAATTGTAATTGCAAATATAATATATGAGCTAAGAAATACTCTTTTAGGAGGCAGGATAAACAAGATCTCCCAACCCGAAAGGGACGAGCTTGTATTTACCATAAAGGGACAGCCAAGGGAGCCATATAAGCTTTTAATATCAGCCTCTGCAGGTATGCCTCTTATATATCTGTGCTCCGGGTCGAAGCCTTCTCCCATGACGGCTCCGAATTTTTGCATGCTTTTAAGAAAGCATCTCAATAATGCCGTAATACTCGATATATCCCAGCCCGGCCTTGAGCGTATTGTAAACATTAAGCTTAAATCCTCGGATGAGTTGGGTGATGTGAGGATAAAATATCTTATAGCGGAGCTTATGGGAAAGCATAGCAATATAATCTTTTGCGATGAAGATATGACAATAATAGATAGTATAAAGAGAGTTAGCCAGTTTGTCAGCTCTGTGAGGGAGGTTCTTCCCGGACGCAGCTACTTCATCCCCCGCACTGTCGATAAGGCCGACCCTTTATCACTGGATTATGACGGCTTTCAAAAGTACGTGCTTACAAAACCGATGGAGGCGGGCAAGGCTCTGTATACAGGATTGACGGGAATAAGCCCCCTTATTGCCAATGAACTCTGCTGTCGTGCGTCAATTGATGCCGCTGCTGCCACCGATGCCTTAAGTGAGTCTGAGAGCCTGCACCTGTTCAGGAATTTTGAACGGCTTATGGAAGCAGTAAAGGATTGTGACTTCGCTCCCAATATAGTACTTAAGAACAATATTCCTGCCGAATTCTCAAGTGTTAAGCTTAGCTGCTATGAAGGATATGATATCAAGCAATATACCTCGGTATCGGAAATGCTTGAAGCCTATTATGCTGATAGGGACAAGGCTTCAAGGAACCGTCAGAGATCAGCCGACCTGCGCAAGCTGGTTGCAAATGCAATTGACCGGACGCGTAAGAAATACGACCTTCAGCTTAAGCAGCTTGAGGATACCGAGAAACGTGAAAAGTACAGAGTGTACGGGGAGCTTATAACATCCTACGGCTACGGACTTGAACCGGGAGCCAAGGTTCTTGAAGCTGTAAATTATTATGACGGAAAGGAAATAAGCATACCCCTGGATCCTACTATCACACCTGTAGAAAATGCCAAGCAGTATTTTGAAAAATACAGCAAGCTGAAGCGCACCTATGAGGCCCTCTCCGCCCATATTAAGGAGACCGCCGAAGAGCTTGAGCATCTGCGCACAATACAGGCAGCCCTGGATTTTGCAGCGGATGAGAATGATCTTGCCGATATCAGGCGGGAACTGGCTGAGTACGGGTATATCAAAAAAGGTGCTGTTATAAGCAAAGGCCGCGGCACCGGAAAGGCCTCCGTCCATAAGGCAATAAAAAGCATTCCTCTTCATTATGTCTCATCGGACGGTTATCACATATATGTTGGAAAGAACAATCTTCAGAATGAGGAGCTTACCTTCAGGATGGCTGAGGGCGGCGATTGGTGGTTCCACGCTAAGAATATACCGGGCTCTCATGTAATTGTGAAGGCAGGCGGGGCGGAGCTTCCTGACAGGACCTTTGAAGAAGCGGCAAGGCTTGCGGCACATTATTCGGCCGCGGAAGGCATGGATAAGGTGGAGATTGATTATACCCTTAAAAAGAATGTTAAAAAGCCGGCAGGCGCTAAGCCCGGTTTTGTCATATACCATACGAATTATTCCATGATAGCCGGTACGGATATCTCAGATATTAAATCAGCCGATTCATAAAATAGCCATATCGATAAGGATATTTAATATAGTATTTGCTGATTATTATATAGCTGTGACGGTAAGGACATTCTGGATATAGTAAAGCTGATTTATAATATATCCGGGGCGGTAAGAATATTTAGCTATATAATGGCTGATGAATAATAATGGCATACCGGTAAGGATATATTAGATACATTATTATCTTATATAAGAATTGCCGGTTAGAGGTTTGGGACAAGTATATTATTGCTTTATTCATATAAACATGATATGCAGTAAGTTGCATGTAGACGAAAGGAAGATTGTATGATTAGTTCGGATTATCATGTCCACTCGGATTTTTCCAGCGACGGGAAGGCCACTATGGAGCAAATGATAGGGCAGGCAATACGTCTTGGCTTGAAAAGGCTTTGCTTTACCGATCATATGGATTATGATTATTCCCAGTCAGGAGATAACAGCTTTCAGCTTGATACAGATGCCTATGTCGATGCATTAACCGGGCTTAAGGATAAATACAGCAGCATAATTGATATATTAATGGGTATTGAGCTTGGGCTTCAGCCGCATCTTGGGAAAAAGCTTTCCGAGCTTACCGATCGTATACCCTTTGATTTTATAATCGGCTCTTCCCATGTCGTCAATCATGTTGATCCTTATTACCCCGAGTATTGGGAAGGTATAACCGAGGAAGAGGGAATACGCCGGTATTTTGAAAGCATAATTCAAAATTGTAAAGCCTTCCATGGCTTTCATGTATACGGGCATATCGACTATGTCATAAGATATGTCCCCCGTATCCTGGACTGGAGAAGGAAAATTGTAAAGGGCCAAGGTGCAATAAAGGTTCCCGCAGAATTAACATCACAGATATATCCTTATGATAAATATTCGGATATCATAGATGAGGCGCTTAAAACCATCCTGTATTACGGAAAGGGTATTGAATTAAACACATCTGGACTTTTCAAGGGCTTTGATTTCACCCATCCAAGGCTTGAGATACTTCAAAGATACAGGGAGCTTGGCGGCGAGCTGATTACTATTGGCTCAGATTCCCATAAACCTGAAACCTTATGCTATAGCTTTGACTATGCAGAAACCCTGCTTTACAGCCTGGGATACAGATACTATACCGTATTTGAGCAGGGCAAGCCCATCATGCTTCCTCTGGACAAATAAAAGCGGCGGCCTTATCTTATTGTGCCGCCGCCTATCACATAATTATCCTTATAAAATACGACTGCCTGTCCGGGTGTTATAGCCCGCTGAGGCTCGTCAAAAACAACCAGCACTTCATCCGGTGTTGTTTTTTTGATTCTGCATGGGGCTCCCCTATGACTGTACCGGATTTTTGCCTCAACCTCAAGCTCCCCCTCCAGATCCTCTATTGCCATGAAGTTAAGCTTGCGGGCATAAAGCCTGTCTGAATATACTTCCCCGGAGGTCCCTATAACCACCTCGTTAGTCTCCGGCTTCAGCTTAAGTACGAATACAGGTTGTCCCATTGCCAGATTGAGTCCTTTCCTCTGACCGATGGTATAATGGGCAAGTCCCTTATGTCTGCCTATTATTTTGCCCTCCGGTGTGACAAAATTGCCGGGAGTAAACCCGCAGGCTGCAAGACTCTCCATGCTGACATTATCCTTACCGGTGCTTAAGGCCTTGCGGTTGCCCTCATCCTTCATGTATTCTGCAATAAACCCGGCATAATCATTATCCCGGATAAAGCATATTTCCTGGCTGTCAGGCTTATTTGCCACAGGAAGCTTAAGCTCTCCTGCTATAGCCCTGATCTCCTCCTTCGTGTATTCGCCTACCGGCATCAGCGTATGCTTAAGCTGATGCTGTGTAAGGTTATACAGAGCATAGGTCTGATCCTTGCTTTCGGTTGCGGACTTGGCAATTGTATATCTTCCGTTATCCAGGCGTATTATTCTTGCATAATGCCCGGTAGCAATATAAGAAGCGCCTATTGCTAAAGATTTGTCGAGAAGCGCTTCCCATTTCACAAAGCGGTTGCAGGCTATGCAGGGATTAGGTGTTCTTGCATTAAGATACTCGTACACAAAATAATCAATAACCTTATCCTTAAATTCCTGCTTCAAATTCATTACATAGTAAGGTATATCAAGAGTCGCTGCCACCCGTCTTGCATCCTCGACAGCGCTAAGACCGCAGCAGCCGCCATTCTCCTCCATGGCACATATGTCCTCATCCTGCCATATCTGCATGGTGATTCCTATTACGTCATAACCCTGCTTCTTAAGCAGGTATGCCGCCACCGAGGAATCAACGCCTCCTGACATTGCCACCACAACTTTATCCATTATATCCTCATTTCTGATGCAATAATTTTCCCACTAATACTGTTCCACATGCTCTTCCTCAGATATATCCGATTTGGGCTGTGAAAGTCCTTCTATCTGAATTCCGCGCTTTTGTGCATAATCCCATAATGCCGCATGTATTGCCTCTTCTGCCAGCAGGGAACAGTGAACCTTTACCGGCGGAAGCCCGTCAAGCGCCTCCATTACAGCCTTATTGGTAACCTGTAAGGCTTCCTGTATAGTCTTTCCCTTCACCAGCTCGGTAGCCATGCTGCTGGTTGCAACAGCGGCACCGCATCCGAAGGTCTTAAATTTGACATCCCTTATAATACCCTCATCGTCTATATCCAGGTACATCCTCATAATATCCCCGCATTTGGCGTTGCCCACAGTTCCGACACCGCTTGCGTTTTCAATTTCGCCCATATTTCTCGGGTTAGCAAAATGTTCCATCACCTTTGCCGTATACATATTTCATCCTCCAGTTTCTCTTGGTTTTTTATTTTTATATGTTATCTTTTGCGGATAAAATCCTCATATAACGGGGACATCTTTCTTAGCTTATCCACAATTTCCTTAATTTTTTCAACAGTATAATCTATTTCTTCAAATGTTATATTCTCATTTATGGTAAGCCTGAGGGAGCCATGCGCAATCTCGTGGGGCAGGCCGATAGCAAGCAGAACATGTGACGGATCAAGGGATCCCGATGTACATGCCGAGCCGCTTGAGGCGCAGATATTGTTCATATCAAGCATTATTAGCAGGGATTCTCCTTCAATGAACTGGAAGCTGAAATTGGCATTATTGGGAAGTCTTCTGTGTCTGTCTCCGTTAAGCCGCACATAAGGCACCTCTGCAAGCACACGCTTTATCAGATAGTCACGAAGCTTAATCTCCTTATCGGTTCTTTCCTTCATGGAGGCCATTGCTAACTCGACTGCTTTGCCAAAGCCCACTATTCCGGGCACATTTTCCGTGCCGGCTCTTCTCTGGCGCTCCTGCGCTCCGCCATGAATAAACGAACGTATCTTGACGCCATTCCTGATATATAAAAGCCCTACTCCCTTCGGACCGTTAAGCTTATGGGCGCTTGCGCTAAGCATATCAATGTTTAAATCGTTAACATCGATATCAACCTGCCCGAAGGCCTGTACGGCGTCCGTGTGGAACAATACATTATGCTTTTTGGCTATTGCACCGATTTCCTTAATAGGCTGTATTGTGCCTATCTCATTGTTGGCAAACATGACAGATATCAAAATAGTTGTGGGACGTATAGCCTTCTCAAGCTGGTCCAGCTTTACTATGCCATATTCGTCAACATCCGCATATGTTATCTCAAAGCCCTTTGATTTAAGATATTCACAGGTATGAAGAACGGCATGATGCTCAATTTTTGTGGTTATTATATGCTTTCCCTTGTTCTCATAGGCATCCGCTGTCGCCTTAAGCGCCCAGTTGTCCGCCTCGGTGCCGCCCCCTGTGAAATATATCTCATTGACCTGTGCTCCGAGTGCTTTGGCAATAATGCCCCTGGCATCATCTACTGCCTTTCTGTTCTGCGTTGCAAATTCGTAAACACTGGATGGATTCCCATACATTACGTTAAAATACGGCAGCATTGCTTCTACTACTTCAGGTCTGGTCTGTGTTGTTGCTGCATTATCCAGGTATATCTTCTTCTCCATTCTTTCATCTCCTAAATTGGTATTATATTAGCAGGTCTGCTTTGACCTGTTCTGGTCCGATGCGCCTGTCATTACCTGAACTTTTCTGCTTTCTTCCACCAGTTCGGAAAGCATAATTCCATCCACTGCACTATTTATACTATCACTTATACGCTTCCAAACATATTTTGTTACACACAAATCTGCATTGTTGCAGTTACCGGATACTCCGGTAAATTCAGGGCAATCCACCGGGTTTAAGTCCCCCTCCAGGGCTCTGAGTATGTCACCTACGGATATGGATTCAACTGGTAAAGCAAGCTTATATCCTCCCTGGGCTCCGCGTACGCTGCTGACGATACCCGATTTCTTAAGCCTGGCTATAAGCTGTTCCAGATAGTTCAAGGATATCCCCTGTCTTTCAGCTATCTGGCTTAAAGCTACCGCTTCATTCCCGTCCTGCAGCGCAATATCCAGTACCGCACGCAAGCCATATCTTCCTGTGGTTGACAGTTTCATATCCCTATCGCCCTCCTATTCCTACTTTTTTAATCTATATTAATTTACTCGGTTATAGCATAGCACTCACTGTTTTTTTTGTCAATAATTAATATATAAATATTTCAAAAATTTCATAATAAATTCATTGTAAATATCCGCATGGCCTGTCATGGTGAACATCAAGCATTAAGTCCCGGGAATGCCTATCCTATTCATATCATCCTTAACATAAGATGTCAGGCATGTAAATATATTTATTACAAAGGGTCCGTGAGGTAATGGATGTGGAGGATAAGGCTTTATCTGCGGCAAGCGCAAGGCGAATAAATAAAAATAACATTTTTAGGGGAACCATAATATTAACCCTCGCAGGCTTTATTACAAGAGTGATAGGCTTTTTCTATAAAATCTTTCTTTCCAAGACCATGGGTACGGAATGGCTGGGTATATATCAACTGGTTTTCCCCATATACGGCATCTGCTTCACCATATTTGCAACAGGCTTGCAGACCGCCATATCAAGGCTAGTAGCAGGGGAAATGGGAAGAAGAAACCCGAAGAATACAGGCAGGATACTTGTAATCGGTTTGTTTCTGTCCGTTTCTTCGGCACTTATTATATCCATTCTTATATATATGAATGCAGAGCTTATAGCCGGACGCTTCCTTCTTGAGCCAAGAAGCGCACCTGCCCTTAAGCTTCTGGTTGCTGCATTTCCCTTCTGCGGAATTACCTCCTGTATAAACGGATATTATTATGGCCTAAAGAAGGCTGCCGTGCCTGCATCAACACAGCTTCTCGAGCAGGCTGTACGTGTGATTGCGGTATATGCTCTCGCAATGTATACCGGAAAAGGAGATTTAAAGGTAACATGTGAAATGGCCGTCATAGGCCTTGTTTTGGGTGAGATAGCCTCCTGCGGATATAACCTGCTGTCCCTATTCACAACAAAATCACCTGAAAAGCTGCTTATTCTCGGCCCGGACCCGGGGGCGCAGCGCATAAGCCGCAAGATTATACTTAAGGATCTTCTCGGCATGAGCATTCCACTGTCCGCAAACCGTCTATTGATTAATATTTTGCACAGTCTGGAAGCAATATTAATACCCAGCATGCTTCAAAGATATGGTCTGGGCACTTCGGATTCCCTTAGCACCTTTGGCGTAATAAGCGGCATGTCGGTACCCTTCATAATGTTCCCGACAGCTGTAATCAATGCCCTTGCTGTGTTAATCCTTCCTACGGTTTCGGAAGCTCAGGCTCTTAACAATGACAGGCTTATCGGCAGAACGGCCCATGTTGCAATTAAGTACAGCCTTATAACAGGGATTGCCAGCACCGGACTCTTTCTCGTATTCGGAATGGATTTCGGAAGGCTCGTTTTCCATAACATGAAGGCCGGCTTCTATCTTATGATACTTTCCTGGCTCTGTCCTCTCATTTATCTGACGACCACTCTGGGAAGCATACTTAACGGACTGGGCAAGGCACATATAATATTCATCAATTCCGTAACAGGCTCCGGTGCAAAGCTTGTACTTATGGCCCTTCTCATTCCAAGGACCGGAGTAACGGGATACTTTATTGCGCTTATGGCAGGACAGCTAATAATAACAGCAATGGATACGATATCGGTAATCAGATATGTGCGATTTCCTTTCGATGCGTCAGCAAGCCTGCTAAAGCCGGGTATTATCGTGGCTCTGACAGGCTTCCTGATAAAGAGAATTTATGAATACATACAAAAAATAACGCAAATAAATCAGGCCTTGTTACTGTTTCTGTTCTGCCTGCTATTTTGCGTCATCTGTATTGTGCTGTTTTGTATTACCCATACGGTGGTTAAAAAGGATATCAGATAGAATCGGAGTAAAACACTAAATTATCCTTTCCATGCGCCTTTGCCTTATACATGGCCATATCGGCATGCTGGACAAGCTGCTCATAATGAAGCCCGTCCTGCGGATATAGTGCAATACCAATACTTGCGGTTATGGGAATAGTCGAATCGTCAACGCTATAGCCCGTACGCAGTACGGCCAGCAGTGCTTCGGCCTTATTCCTGATTTCATCTATCGCACTGGCATATCCTGCGAATATGATAAATTCATCCCCGCCAATTCTTCCGATGATTTCACCCTCGGATAAAAAGCTCTTAATTTTCTTAATAATATATGTAAGGACCTTGTCCCCCGTAAGATGCCCGTAATTGGAATTAATCTTCTTAAAATTATCAAAATCCAGGAACATCAGGGCATGTAATCCCTGCTTGTTTCCGTTTATAAACATATCAATCTTTTTTATAGTCACTTCTTTATTATAAACACCGGTAAGGGGGTCCCGGGTGGCTCTATACTCCATAGCCTCCAGCTCCCGCTTCTGGCTGTCGATATTGACAATCTTACCTATTACCTTCAGTGCATTTCTTTCATCGTCATATATGGTTTTGCCCATGAACTGGCACCAGATAAATACATTAACACTGTTTTTAATCCTGAATTGTGCCTCAATTATCGGACTTCCCGTGGCCAGCTTGTTGCAGTAATCAAGGAATAGTCCCCAATCGTCGGGATGGACATACTCATGCAGATTTTCCCTGTTCCTGAAATAAGAAGGCTGCCTTACAGGCCTGCCGTACATTTCCCTGTACTTGTATGAATACAGCATCTCATCCTCTTTAATGTCATATTCAAATAAAATATCCATTGAAAGCTCGGATGCTATGCGGTAACGCTCACTCTCCAGCATAAGCCTTTCCTGCATCCTCTTTTGCTCCGAGATATCCACTATTACCGCCGATATAAGCTTTTTACCGTCCTTTCTGACTTCTTTATTGCCGCTGGCAAGTACATAGATGCTCTCTCCGGACTTTTTTACCATGCGAAGCTCCAGATCCAATTTGTCGTCCCTGAGCTTTTCTTCAATATCCTCTATGCAGTCCGCATCCTTCGGATGAACAAAGTCCTTGACATAACTCTTGTTTTCTTTCCTTGCCTGAAGCCTGCTGTATCCCAGCAGGTCATAAAAACCTTTGCTTGCATATACAATCGGGCAACTGCCCTCCAGAATAAAATTAACAAATCCAACACCTACGCTGTTGGTTATTCTGTTAAGCTCCATAGCTGCCCGGATGAACCTCTTCTGCTTTTCTAACTGCTTGAGTATTATAGTGATCATCACTGCAATGCATGCACACACGGCTGTAATAATAAAAATCAGCGCATGATATGATATAACTTGCGTGCTATGACTGCCTTCCACTGAAATTCCCCCCATTTGCAGTGTTTTATTCCAATATATAAGGTGTCGCCTGATACACATAGTAATTTAGCCAGTTTGTGTACAATGCGTTTGCATGTGCGCGCCATACCAGGTTCGGTCGTTTTTCAGGCTGGTCATATGGATAGTAATTCTTAGGTAATTCAATGTCTAATCCTTTACCGACATCTCTTTTGTATTCCTTATCCAGAGTAATTCGGTCGTACTCCGGATGTCCCATGACAAATATTTGTTTTCCCTCACCGGCCATGACAATGAAAACACCTGCTTCGTCAGATTCTGCCAAAATGGTGAGTTCCTTATTGTTTAATATATCTTCTCTGGAAACCGTCGTATATCTTGAATGGGGTGCATAGAACACATCATCAAAGCCTCTGACAAAAGGAGTTTTGCGATTTAATACTCTGTGCTCAAATATACCGAACAGCTTCTTATCCAGAAGTATTTTCTTGATTCCGTAATGGTAGTACAGACCGGCCTGGGCCCCCCAACATATATGAAGAGTTGATGTAATATGAGTCTTTGACCACTCCATAATGGCCTTAAGCTCCTCCCAGTATGTCACTTCTTCAAACTCCAT
>DCTS01000103.1 GCA_002329645.1 Lachnoclostridium sp. UBA1434
AAGTTGTTTCATATTGGTATATCAGCTAAATTTTTTATTATTATAACATACATGTTAATAAAATGCAAAACTTATGTTCTAAAAAACGAAAAAATGTTTGTAATTCATATTGACAAACAAATGTTTGCCCATTATAATATTAAATAGAAACAAACGTTCGTATCATATGTTCGCTATATTTCGTAATATATTTTTGATATTTNNCGGGGCGCATATTACAATAAGCATAGATGAAACCGGCATAAACAGTGTAATCCGGCTGAAATGTCAGAAGCAATATTACATATGATAAGTATTTGGAGGGTTGATTATGGATAACCGGCTTAAGGGTTATGATAACCGTAACAGGATAATGATTAGCAGAAGGAGGCTTTGGATGATCGGCAGCATCATCCTGGCTTTATTGGTATTATTCTCAATGTATTTTGTCAGCAAGACAGTTACCGCCCAGAGGGAGGGCAGAAGGATCAAGCTTGTAACAAGCGTTGAGATAGAGAAGGGAGATACCCTGTGGAGTATAGCATCCAGGTATATTACGGAAGAATATGATGACATCAATGATTATATTAAGGAGTTAAAGAACAGCAACGGACTTACGTCGGATACCATACATGCGGGGAATTTTATTATTGTACCTTATTATGCTGATGCTTCCAGATAGCTTATCAGTATACCAGATAGCTTATCAGTATACCTGATAGCTTAGCAGTATACCTGTATAAAAATTATAGGAAAGGCATTTCTATATATTATCTTACTAAAAAAGAGCCAACCCTGAAATAATCAGGATTGGTTCTTTCTATATATTGGTAAATTTAGTTTATTTATTTTATTTGGTGTGATACTATATTTTTGAAATAAAAGATATAAATTATGAAATTAATCTGTTTTGACAAACTACAGATTATATATTTAAAGAGGAGGACGTAAAATGGATAAAATAATAAGAACAGAAATAAGCGATGAATGGGCGCATTCCGGAATTGTTGAAGCAGGAGATTGTGTTTACATAAGTTATTGTATGGGAAATGAAGGGCAATCAATTGAAAAGCAAATTAATGGTGCCTTCGATGTTTTAGCCGAAAGGCTGGAAGCAATTGGTTTGACATTAGAATCTGTTGTGAAAATGGATTGTCTATTCAAGGATATTATGGATTTATCATTTTTAGGAGAAATCATAAAGGAACGATTTAATGGGAAATATCCTGCAAGAAAAGCATTTGAAACAAAATTCATCAGAGAAGAAATTCTCTTTCAGATTGATGCAATAGCATTTAAGGTTAAAAAAGAAAATTAAAATTACATAGAAGTGCTTTTTTGTTGTCACGAAGTGCTGAGTAGCTCTCTTATCGTTGATTTGGCTGCTTTCCAAGGATATAATAAAGTGGAAATATTAAACTCATGCTTGCATGATTGTTCCGTCAGTAGTAAAATGAAAAAAATTTATTTTAATTTTGGGTGTGAAAAGAGGGCTATTATATGCACAATATCAAGGTTGCAAAATTTGGCGGGAGTTCACTTGCAGATGCGGAACAGTTCAGGAAAGTGGCAGATATAATTCATGCGGATAATACAAGACGATATGTAGTTGTTTCGGCGCCGGGAAAAAGATATCCGGGCGATAAAAAGGTAACCGATATGCTATATGACTGCTATGACAAGGCAGCAAGGGGAGAAGCTTTTGAAAAGGATTTTAAGGAGATTGAAGATAGATTCAATTCAATAATAAAGGAGTTAAGGCTGGATATTTCGCTGGAGGAGGAATTCAGGAGGATTAAATACTTGTTTGCGCATTGTGCAGGAAGGGACTATGCAGCAAGCAGGGGCGAATATCTGAATGCAATACTGCTGGCAAAATTTCTCGGGCTTCCCTTCATTGATACGGTGGGTTTAGTCTGCTTTAACGAATGCGGTATTTTTGATCTTGACAAGACCCTGAGCAAATTAAGCCCAAGGCTTTCGGAAGTTGAAAGAGCCGTATTGCCCGGATTCTACGGTTCCATGCCAAATGACACGATAAAGACATTTTCGCGCGGAGGCTCAGATATCTCAGGCTCTATAGTCGCAAGTGCCGTGAATGCTGATATTTATGAGAACTGGACCGATGTCAGCGGATTCATGGTTTGCGATCCGAGACTGGTAAAGGATACAAAACCCATAACAACGATAACCTACAGGGAGCTTCGTGAGCTTTCCTATATGGGCGCATCTGTGCTTCATGAGGAAGCTATTTTTCCTGTACGCGCTAAGGGGATACCTATCAACATAAGGAATACCAATAATCCTGAGGAGGCGGGCACCATGATTGTATCCCAGACCGATGAGAAGAGCAGCTTTACGATAACAGGCATCGCAGGAAAGCGAGGCTTTTCCACCATATATATTGAAAAAGCAATGATGAACACTATGGTTGGATTTGGCCGTCAGGTGCTGAGGGTACTTGAGAAGAATAATATCTGCTTTGAGCATATGCCGTCCGGTATTGATACTCTTAGCATAGTGTTAAGCACCGATGCCATTAAGGGAAAAGAAAAGGCTGTGATTGACGAGATTATTGAAAGAACACAGCCGGACCATATTGAGATTGAAAATGATCTGGCTCTGATAGCTGTCGTGGGCCGCGGCATGAAAAAAGCACACGGTACCGCTGCCAGGGTTTTTGCAGCATTATCCGGTGCAGGGATAAATGTCAAGATGATAGACCAGGGCTCCTCCGAGCTCAATATAATAATCGGCGTATCAGAAGAGGATTTTGAGGAAGCCACCAGGGCTATTTATCATGTATT
>DCTS01000046.1:0-8176 GCA_002329645.1 Lachnoclostridium sp. UBA1434
TCCTTTCAAGTAAGGTATTAAACTATCTTTCGTCATATTCTTTCAGGAGAATGTTGTTTTCCAGGTGAATATGCTGATGCAGATCCTTTTCAATTCCTTCCAGCAGTTCATAAGCCTTTGCGAATGTGGGACATGCATCCGCAGGGATTTTATAATCCTTTGTAATCCTTCTTAATTCACTTAATATTTCGCCTGCAGCTTCATGTTCGCCAATGATATCCTTTGCAAGGCTTATCCTTATCTCATCAGGTGTATCCTCATCTGTCAAAGCCGGGAAAAGCATTGTCTCCTCTTTAAGAAGGTGCTGTTCCAGATCGGTCTTCAAGGTACCGAAGAGCTTGTATACCTTATAAAGCTCCGGGTGGTTTGCTCCGTGTGCCCTGAGCGTTACAGCAAGGATTTCTGCCGTTTCCGGAAGCGCCTGCCTGAGATATCCGTGATGAATATCTTCAATGTATGTTGACAATTCTCCGGCTTCCATCCCTGTAAAGTCAGACCTGCCCGAATATCTTTCCTTTCTCCTGTCTATCGCATCATTCAGCCTGCCTGTTATTTCTTCTTCACTGACAGCCTGTGCGGTTATTACATCATATAGCCTGCGGTTGCCTCCGCAGCAATAATCAATGCCATATTCGTCAAATATTTTTGATGCCTCGGGAAGTTGTGCCGCCACCTCTCCTATTGTAATGCTTTTATCCAGAATATTTATCATGTTATCATCCTTTCCATAAATAAATTAAGCGATACAGGGTATCTTCGTCCCAGGTTCCGGACTTATTATATCCTTAATCGCTTGTTCATTCCGTGATTACAATCAAATTATTAAACTTTCAACGATAATTATAACTAAAAAGAAGCTGCATCGTAATTCTTCATAAGAGCATCTGACTAAGTTACACAGCAGTTCTGCTATATATTTTTTATGTTCCCTGAAAGCTCAAGGAGTGCGTCATAATCCAGTATCAGAATCCTCTTGTTATTGATGGAACGGATAATATTGTCGTCCTCAAGCTGGCTAAGCTTCCTGCTTAAGGTTTCCCTTGCCACTCCAAGATAATTGGCTATTCCCTCCCTGCTTAAGGGTAATTGTATTGCTATCCCCTCCGGTTCCTTCCTTCCGTATTTTGAGGCAAATTCCAGCAGGGTTTCGGCTATCCTGCTGTCCACATTTCGAACGCCAATGCTTTGCATGACGTTTTCCAGCCTTGACAGCCTGTTTCCAAGCTCATCTATAATCTTAACCGCTATACTCGGGTACTTGTATAAAAGTGTCTGAAACTCATCCCTGGACAGATGACAGGTCTTTAGTGTCTCCAAAGCCTCCACCGTATAGCTTGAAAAATGCTTGCGAAACAGGTTGTGCTCCCCGAAGAAATCTCCTTCCCTGAAAACATATAATATCTGTTCCCTGCCGTCCGGTGTGTTCTTATAGGCCTTGGCGCTTCCTTCATGAATGATTATTATGGAATCGATACTGTCGCCTTCCAGGCAGAGTATTTCTCCCTTGCTAAAAATATGATGGCTGATCATATCAGATATTTTAATCAACTCTTCCTCGTTCAGTGAGGACATAATAGGCACCTTATGGATGCAAAGCCTTTCATGGCAATGGCCGCAATGGCAACCGGTCTTCATGGCACAGCCTCCTTCCTAGTATCCTTTATCTGCCTTTAAGCTTAACGGCATCATCTGTCTCAATCGTCTTTAGCTTTTTATTGGAATAAACATTCAGCACTTTTAATTTATTTCTTTTACAGTATAGTCTAATCAGCTTCCTGTTCATGCTTATATTAAGCTCCTTAAGTATATTGCCTGCACAGTTTAAGCTGGTAAGCTCTCCTGCACCCGACAGCTTTAGCTCCGATATATAATTATTCTCGCATGAAAGCTTCTCAAGTAAAGGATTTGCCGATACATCCAGATATCTGATACTGTTATTGCTGCAATCAAGCTCCTTAAGCTTGTTAAAGCGGCTTATATCCAGCTTATTTATTCTGCAGCTGTCGCATATAAGCACTTCAAGCCCGCTAAGGCTGCTGATATCAATTCTTCTCATATCCGTTCCAGTTAATATAAGCCTGTTCAGCAGCTTATTGGCAGAAAGGTCAATGGCGTCAAACCTGCAATGTTCACATTCCAATACCCTTAGGCTTTTATTATTCGTCAAATCCAGATCCTTAAAGGTACTGCCTGATATATAAAGCTCCTTTAGCATAGTACAGCCGCTGATATTAAACTCCGAAAAGGCGCAGCCATTTGTCCGGATTATCTCAAGCCTTGTATTCTTGCTTAAGTCCAGGACATTTACAGCACTGAAAGATATATCAATACTTCTGAGCCTCTTAAAATGGCTAATACCTTCCATGGATATGGTATTTCGTATGATATTGCTATCGTCGGCATTCTCATTCTCAATATGATTATAGTAAATGGATAAAACCTTGTCTGTTTCCTCGGAAGACAGCATACCATCCTTATTTAAGTCAAATCGCTTTACATATGTCCTGAAATACTTGTCCGGGAAGTTTTTTTTCGATATTGTTATACTCACACCATTATGTGCCTGATCTGTATTATCAGAATTCTCGGGAAAATCATCAGGATATTCCGGTAAAGAATTCGTATCTTCATATAAATCGTCAAGATTTATATCAGAAGCATCTTCGTTATCTTCAATACCATGAGCTTCGTCCTGATAGGCTTCCGGTTTATATTGCCGCCATTCATCCCCGTCATAGCCTTCTGCTCCTTCCTTGTAATAAGCTTTCATATTCATCCGGCCGACAGTATCTATAAAATCATATGTAAGCGCATTGCTTCCAATATCAGGAGCATCCCCCATGAAGTAGATCTCCTTAAGACCCGTGTTATAAAATGCATGGGTTCCGATGTACTTAACCGTATCCGGAATCCGCATTTCAGTAATTTTCTTGTCCTCAAAGGCTCCTCCTGCTATGGAGACCGTTCCTTCTGGTATGACAGGCTTAGAGCTGCCTCCGTTGTACTTAAGAAGTATGCTGCCATTAATCATGACAAATTCACCGCCGGAATTCTGCTCAAGCCAGGGAGTACCTTTGAATACATCGTTATCAAGCTGAACAAGCTGAGTGCCAAAGCTTACCTTGTTAAGGTCTTCGCAATCCTTAAATGCAGCTTCGCCGATACGATTCAGGGAATCAGGCAGCACAATCTCCTTAAGGGCCGTCAGTTCAAATGCATACTTTCCGATGGCCTCAAGCCCATCAGGCAGCTCAACCGTCACAAGCTTTCTACAGTAGTGGAATGCATAATCTCCTATATATTTAACCTTTTCCGGGATGACCGCCCTGGTTATTTCTGCATTTTTGAAGGCATTATCTGCGATTAGAATAATATCGGCGGGAATTTCGGGAATTTCGTCGCTGCCGTTATATGCCAATAATATAGTATCGTTTATCGTGATAAAATCATCATTCTTCCTTTGCTCATACCAGGCGGTACCATCAAAAGCCCTCCAACCAACATATGATAAATTATCATGAAATTCAATCTTCGATAAATCCTTGCAGAAGGCAAATGCCATATTTTCAATATGGGTTATCGATGCAGGAAGGCTTACTTTATTAAGTGCGGTATTACGGAAGGCACCCGTCGGTATTACATTAAGCTCCCCGGGCAATCTTATTTCCTTTAACCTGCTGCAAAAGGCAAATGCAAGCTCTCCTATGCTTACAATACTATCGGGAAGATAAACCTCCTCCAGCGCCGTACCGTATAGAGCACTGTCTCCGATTATCTCAAGGCCTTCAGGAAGCTTAATATCTGAAAGACTTTCGCAGCCATAAAACATTCGATCCGAAAATTCCCTCAGATGCACCGGTAAACTCACCTTTTTAAGCTTTTTAAGGCCGATAAAGGCTTCACTGCCGATATATGTTACCGAGTCGGGGATTATAATTTCCTCAACAGTTTCCTTTATATAGTTTAATGGCCCGCGCCAGTCGCCGGGTGATGTATCATCCAGTGCAACAACCTTATATCCGTCGATAACTGAAGGAATTACAAGCTTCTTAATATCCCACGGACCCTCATAATATATAATTCTTGCACATGTCCCATCCCCGGAGATATAGTAGCTGTATAAGCCGTCTTTATCCGTATGGACTTTCTCGTCCCATATTATACCTTCTGTGTCATTACTAACAGTACTGTCGATTTCGGATGCAAATATCACCTGTGCCGGTGCTATGATTAGGAGCAATAATGCAAATGCTGCCGTTTTTATTATGTACTTTCCCATTTTATCCATCTCCAAATATAAAATTCAGTGCACTCTACTATTATAGCATAACACTCCATATAAACAAACCAATGGTATTGCTGCCAAACATTTATCTGATTAATTAATATAAAGCAACTCCATTCCCTGTAAGAAATCACTAAAGTAAGTAATACTGTAAAAGAGCGCGTTGTATCCTAACTAAGATACAACACGCCCTATATGATTATTAACATTCATCTTTAACCCTGTATTTCTATTCAAATCCTTCCAGATACTTCTGTTTATAGTGATGGGCCTGCTCAAGCATCATGTCCTTCACCTTCATAAGGCGTATCTGGGTGCTTCGCTCGTTCTCATCCAGCTTCATAACAATGTATTTGATCTTTGCCTTCATATCGGGTATCATGACATGCTCGAGGGCATTAACACGCCTTCTGGTCTTTTCTATCTCGGCAGCAAGAAGCTGGCATGATTTTTCCACCTCTGCAAGGCGAAGCATATCAGGCAGAGCGTCCTGAAGGGACTTAATAACATCGTCCAGGTCGCTTGAGGTAAATGCAAAGCCATAGGGGTAGATATCATTGACGTCCGGAGTCTTGGTCCTGTATTCAAATTCAGGTATATCCACACTCATAACATTCCTGTTGCGGACATCCAGATATATCTCCTGTCTTGGCGCCATAAGGGCTGCATTGGTTACCTCGTCGGGCATGGAGGACCTTGCTAATAGCAGGTTTTTGTTGGCAGCATTAATTGCAGCCTCCACCCTTTCGCGAAGAGCCTTGTTTTCACGCACCATTTCAAGGAACTGGCGCATTAACTCGTCTCTTTTATCCTTAAGGAGCTTGTGGCCCCTTGTGGCGGTGGCAAGCTTCCTCTTAAGCCTTGTCAGCTCCATTCGGGTTGGATTTACTTGTGTGTTAGCCAATCTTATGCCCCCTTTTACTGCTTGCCGTAATACTCATCCAGCAGCTCGTCCTTAATTCTCTTAAGCTCGGTCCTCGGAAGTATCGAAAGCAGTTTCCAGCCAAGATTTAAGGTTTCCTCGATATCCCTGTTGGTATCATAGCCCTGTGAAACATACTCCCTTTCAAATGCATCCGAGAATTTGGCATACAGCTTGTCAATATCGGTCAGCGCAGCTTCACCAAGAACCACCATAAGCTCCTTGGCTTCCTTGCCCCTTGCATAAGCCGCAAATATCTGGTTCATGGTATTGGCATGATCCTTCCTGGTCTTGCCCTCACCGATGCCCTTATCCTTAAGACGGGACAGGGACGGAAGTACGTCGATAGGCGGCTTTATGCCCTGACGGTGCAGCTCTCTGCTGAGTATTATCTGACCCTCGGTGATGTAGCCTGTCAGGTCGGGTATCGGATGAGTCTTGTCATCCTCAGGCATGGACAATATGGGAATCAGCGTTATGCTTCCGACCTTTCCCTTCTTTCGTCCTGCACGCTCATAAAGCGATGCCAGGTCTGTATACATGTAGCCCGGATATCCTCTTCTTCCGGGAACCTCCTTGCGGGCAGCCGAAACCTCACGGAGTGAATCTGCATAGTTCGTGATATCCGTAAGGATTACAAGCACATGCATATCCTTGTCAAAAGCCAGATATTCGGCAGCGGTAAGGGCCATTCTGGGCGTTGAAATTCTCTCGATTGCCGGATCGTTGGCCAGATTTATAAACATGACGCTTCTGTCAATAGCGCCTGTTTCCTTAAAGCTTTCAGTAAAGAAATTAGATTCCTCGAAGGTAATACCCATTGCTGCAAATACAACGGCAAAAGGCTCAGATGTTCCCAGAACCTTGGCCTGTCTGGCTATCTGTGCCGCCAGCTCCGCATGGGGAAGTCCGCTTGCCGAGAAAATGGGAAGCTTCTGTCCTCTTACAAGGGTGTTCAGGCCGTCAATAGCCGATACGCCCGTCTGAATGAACTCCTGGGGGTAATTCCTTGCTGCGGGGTTCATGGGCAGCCCTGCAATGTCGAGTCTTTTTTCCGGCAGGATTTCGGGACCGCCGTCAATGGGACGTCCCAGGCCATCGAACACCCTGCCCAGCATATCCTCCGATACGGGAAGCTCCATGCTGCGGCCCAGGAAACGCACCTTGCTGTTGGAAAGGTTTATTCCCGCCGAGCTTTCAAAAAGCTGCACCAAAGCATTGCCGCCGTCTATTTCAAGCACGCGGCAGCGCCTTTTTTCACCGCTTGCAAGCTCTATTTCCCCTAGCTCGTCAAATGCTACATTCTCAACCCCCTGCACAAGCATCAGAGGGCCCGCAACCTCCTGAATTGTTCTGTATTCCTTTGGCATTAGGCTTCCTCCTTCTGCAATAATGCGCTTATTTCACTGTTTATGGCTTTCAGGATATCATCAAACTCCGACTTCACCCTGGCCTCATCCACATATTTGATACGTCCAATTCTTTCTCTGACAGGAAGCTTCACAAGATCATCGATGGAAGCGCCCTTATCAAGTCCGTCAAGTGCAGCATCATAATAGTCCAGTACCAGCTCCATCATTAGGAATTGCTTGTAAGGATCCGTATAGGTGTCAACCTCATGGAAGGCATCCTGATGCAGGAAGTCCTCACGGATAGACCTTGCGGCTTCAAGCTTCAGCCTGTCCGGAGCCGACAAGGCATCCATACCCACAAGCTTGACTATCTCGTCAAGCTCCGCCTCGTCATTCAGAAGCTTCATAATCCGCTCCTTGTCCCCGGTCCATTTTTCATTCACATTGGTATTGAACCATTTATCCAAATTATACAGGGAATAGCTGGTAAGCCAGTTGATAGCCGGGAAATGCCTTCTGTATGCCAGGTTGGCATCCAGGCTCCAGAACACCTTGACAATTCGAAGTGTTGCCTGGGAAACCGGCTCCGAAATATCTCCGCCGGGAGGTGATACGGCTCCGATTGCGGACAGTGCGCCTTCTCTCCCGTCGCTTCCAAGGGCTATTACTCTTCCCGCTCTTTCATAAAACTGTGCAAGGCGGCTTGCCAGATAAGCCGGGTAGCCTTCCTCGCCGGGCATTTCCTCAAGACGTCCCGACATCTCACGGAGCGCCTCCGCCCAGCGTGAGGTGGAATCTGCCATAAGAGCTACTGAGTAACCCATATCCCTGAAATATTCTGCAATTGTTATTCCGACATATATTGATGCCTCTCGTGCCGCAACCGGCATGTCAGAGGTGTTTGCTATAAGAACCGTACGCTCCATCAGAGATTTTCCCGTCTTCGGATCCTTTAGCTCCGGGAACTCGTTAAGCACGTCGGTCATTTCATTGCCCCGCTCGCCGCAGCCGATATATACCACAATATCAGCCTCAGCCCACTTGGCTAACTGGTGCTGCACAACCGTCTTGCCGCTTCCGAAGGGTCCGGGAACAGCGGCCACACCGCCTTTTNNCGCCCTTTGCTATCGGGAACAGCGCATCTATAACGCGCTGACCGGTAATAAGCGGTTTATCCGGTGACAGCTTCTGCTTATAAGGCCTTCCGATACGAACCGGCCATTTCTGCATAAGGGTTATATTATATAAAGACGAGTCATCGCCCTCAACAACAGCCACCGTATCCGTTACGGTAAATTCTCCCGTACCTATTGATTTGATTTTACCGCTTACTCCGTATGGAATTAACACCTTTTGAGTCACGATCTCTGTTTCGGTAACGGTACCGATAATATCACCGGCTTCAACCCTGTCGCCTGCCTTAAGCATGGGTTCAAAACGCCACCTCTTATCCCTGTTCAGTGCCGGAATTTCCACACCGCGCTTAAGATTGGTGCCGGTTCGTTCCATTATATCAACAAGAGGCCGTTGTATTCCGTCAAAAATGCTTCCTATAAGGCCCGGGCCAAGCTCAACGCTTAAGGGTGCACCTGTTGATTCCACAGGCTCGCCGGGCCC
>DCTS01000046.1:8186-8370 GCA_002329645.1 Lachnoclostridium sp. UBA1434
CCCGCCGTTTCCTCATATACCTGGATGGAGGCCTGGTCGCCATGAATTTCGATTATTTCACCGATCAGGCGCTGCTTGCTTACGCGGACCACGTCAAACATATTGGCGTCACGCATACCCTCCGCAACAACCAGGGGACCGGCCACCTTTTTTATGGTGCCAATGCTCATATTCTTCACCTGCT